>NZ_BANE01000106.1 GCF_000964405.1 Novacetimonas hansenii JCM 7643 | reverse complement strand
CGGCGGCTGCCGGTCTGGCGTTGTGGCTGGCGGGATGGTTCCGTCGGCGGGGCGGACATCGGCGTCATGTTATTATAATGAGGGGGCCGGCAGGGGGTGGCAAGCGTTTAAGACGCGCACAATGTTACCCATGGCTTAAAAAAGCGTTCACATACGCATTTCCCATCCCTGCATTATATAGAACTTGCGAACTGACGGATCATGGCCTAAGTATTCGGGCAATTCCTTCAATTTACGATTATTTGGGGGGTGGCCGCAGGGCCGCCTTTTTTGCATTGGACGCAGATCTGCCTTCCCTGACTGGCCTTGACGCCCGCATTGCCGACATGATCGGCCCTGCGCTGGTGGATATGGGGTTCGAGCTTGTCCGCGTGGCGGTCATGGGCCGCGAATCCCCCACGGTCCAGATCATGGCCGACCGTGCCGATGGTTCGCAGATCACCATTAATGACTGTGAGCAGATCAGTCACGCGGTCGGTGCAATCCTGGATGTGGAAGACCCGCTGTCGGGGGAGTGGACGCTGGAGGTCTCATCCGCCGGGATCGACCGTCCCCTGACGCGCCCCAAGGACTGGGACCGTTATGCCGGTCATCTGGCAAAGGCGGAGATGAATATGCCCGTCGATGGCCGCAAGCGGTTTTCGGGCATCGTGCTGGGCGCGCGCGACGGGCATGGGCTGATGCGCCTTGACGACGGGGCCGAGGTGGCGTTGCCTTTCGAGGAGATGCGCAAGGCGCGGCTGGTACTGACCGATGCGCTGATCGAGGCGAGCGCGCGTATGGCGCATCCCGGCGAAGATGCGTCGCAGACCGATACTGATGAGGACCCGACGGCCGAGTCGCCGGACGGGATGTTGGAACAGACTCGCGGTCGGCGTGGCGGCAAGCCGTCGCGCAAGGCCCACTGAAAGACGCTCTGGAGACCCTGATGGATACGTCCGTTTCCCGTCCTGAACTGTTGCTGGTGGCGGATGCCGTCGCGCGTGAGAAGTCGATCGACCGCGAAGAAGTGCTCGAGGCGATGGAGCAGGCCATCCAGAAGGCCGGCCGCGCCAAGTACGGCCACGAGAAGGACATTCGCGCCACCATCGACCGCAAGACCGGCGACGTCCGCCTGTCGCGCTGGACCGAAGCGGTGGAGGAAGTGGAGAACGAGGAAACGCAGATCCCGCTCCATATCGCGCGTAAGTTCCGGCCGGAAATCCAGTTGGGCGAACATCTGATCGACCCGTTGCCGCCGATCGATTTCGGGCGCATCGCCGCCCAGACGGCCAAGCAGGTCATTGTCCAGCGCGTGCGCGAATATGAGCGCAAGCGCCAGTATAACGACTTCAAGGACCGCGTGGGCGAGATCGTCAACGGCACCGTCAAGCGTACCGAATACGGCAACCTGATGGTGGAAATCGGCAGTTCCGAGGCGCTGTTGCGGCGCGATGAACTGATCCCGCGCGAAAGCTTCCGCAATTCAGATCGCGTGCGTGCCTATATCTATGACGTGCGTGACGAACCGCGTGGGCCGCAGATTTTCCTGTCGCGTACGCATCCGGCATTCCTTGCCAAGCTGTTTGCGCAGGAAGTGCCCGAAATTTATGACGGGATCATCGAGATCAAGGCCGTGGCCCGCGATCCCGGTTCGCGCGCCAAGATGGCGGTGATTTCACGCGATGCCTCCATCGACCCGGTTGGCGCGTGCGTCGGTATGCGCGGGTCGCGTGTGCAGGCCGTGGTGCAGGAACTGCAGGGCGAGAAAATCGACATCATCCCGTGGAGCCCGCAGGCCGCGACCTTCGTGGTCAACGCGCTGGCGCCCGCGGAAGTCAGCAAGGTGGTGATGGATGAAGAGGCCGGCAGGGTCGAAGTGGTCGTCCCGGACGAGCAGCTCAGCCTTGCCATCGGTCGTCGTGGTCAGAATGTGCGCCTTGCCAGCCAGTTGACGCGCTGGGATATCGACATCCTGACCGAAGCCGAGGAATCGGAGCGCCGACAGGAAGAATTCCGCCGCCGCAGCAACCAGTTTGTCGAGGCGCTTGACGTTGATGACGTGATCGCGGGCCTGCTGGTGACAGAAGGTTTCCATTCTATCGAGGAACTGGCCTTCGCCGATGCCGACGAACTGGCCGGGATCGAAGGCTTTGACGAGGATGTCGCCAGTGAACTGGTGCGTCGCGCCGAAGGTTTCCTTGCGCGTCGCGAAGAGGAAATGGACGAAAAGCGCCGTGCCCTTGGGGTATCGGACGATATCGCGGCCCTTGGAGTCTTTACGGTCCAGATGCTGGTGACGCTGGGGGAAAAGGGCGTCAAGACGCTTGATGACCTTGCGGATCTGGCGGGTGATGAACTGGTCGATATCCTTGGCGGCGATGCGATTGACGAGGAGGCGGCCAACGAAATCATCATGGCCGCACGTGCGCACTGGTTCGAGGGTGACGAGTCGGGGGCGGATGAAGCCCCTGAACAGCAGGAGAATTCCGACGTCTGAGGAATATCCCATAGAAGATCACGAGGAGCAGGAAGAGCGCGGCCCACTGCGCCGTTGCGCGGTAACGCGTGAACGCCTGCCCCGTGAAACGATGGTCCGGTTTGTCATTTCGCCAGACCGGATCGTGACCCCCGATCTTTCCGCGCGTCTGCCCGGACGGGGAATTTGGTTGAGCGCACGGCGGGATGTGCTAGAAACGGCACAGACGCGTGGCGCGTTTGCACGTGCCGCGCGCGGACAGGTTGTCATTCCGCCTGATCTGGCCCATCTGATTGAAGATGGACTGGAACGCAGGATGATGGATGTCCTGGGACTTGCACGGCGGGCCGGACAGGTTGTCTGTGGTTTTGCCAAGGTGCGGGAATGGGTCGTGGGCGGTCGCGCAGCACTGGTTATCCAGGCGGCGGACGGGAGCCCGGACGAGAGGATGAGAGTTTTGTCCGGTGCACGGGATCTTCCGGTTGCGGTGGTTCCTACGGCATTGGCGCTGGGTGCGGCATTCGGCCGTGACCATGTCGTACATGCAGCGATGCTGCATGGCGAACTGGCACGTCGTTTCCGTGTCGAGAATGAACGTTTTGCGGGACTGTCCGGCAGGATGGGACCGAATTCGGCGGATAAGTCCGTCGGACGGTGTGAACAGGCGGGTACATGAGCGAAGGCAACGATCAGGATCAGGGTAAGGGACGCTTGTCCCTGCGGCCGGCGGGCCGGAGGGAGGTCGGACGGACGGTCGATGCCGGTTCCGTCAGGCAAAGCTTCAGCCATGGTCGTTCAAAGGTGGTTCAGGTAGAGGTGCGCAAGAAGCGCGGTGCCGGGACTCCAGGCAGCGGGTCAGGTCCGGCGGGTGGCCGTTCCGGTGGTCGCGCCGGTGCCGGACGGGCGCTGACGGCGGCTGAACTGGCCACGCGCCAGCGCGTGCTCGAAGAGCAGCGTCAGGCCGCGATCCAGCGGGAAAAGGACCGGCGCGAACAGGAAAAGATCACGATCCTGTCCGCCGCCGAGGAAGCACGGCGCAAGGAAGAAGACGCCCGTCGCGAAGCTGAGGAAAGCGAACGCGCCCGGGCCGAGGCCGAAGCGCGCGAGCGTGAGGAAAAGCAGGCCCGCGCCGCCAGTGCGGCACAGGCCCCGGCCCCGGTCGTCACCCCGGCCGCGCCGGTGGTGGAACCTCCTGGCCCGGTCGTGTCGGCCACGCCCATTCCTGGCGAGGTGACGCTTGCGCCGCCGATGGAACGTCTGCGTCCGCTGGCTGAACGTGCAATCATGCCGTCCAAGCCTGTAACGCCGTCGCGTCCTGCACCTGCGCGCACCGCTTCGGCGGCGGCGCCGGCGGAAACGCTGCGCCTGCGTTCAGGCCGTGCCGAAGGGGCGGAGGAAGAACGCCGCCCCAGCCGTCGCCCCGGTGGCAATGTCGCGCCGGGACGCCGTCCATCGGGCGGGGCAAAGAAGAATGACAGCCGTCGTTCGGGCCGCATCGACGTGCAGGCTGCGATCGAGGGTGATGACGACAAGACGCGTTCACTGGCGTCGGTCCGTCGCCAGCGTGAACGTGAACGCCGCCAGGCGGAACTGGAACGCCTGCGTTCGGATCAGGTCCGTGTCGTGCGTGACGTTATCCTGCCTGAAACGATTACGGTGCAGGAACTGGCCAACCGCATGGCCGCCCGTCAGGGCGAGGTCATCAAGGCGCTGATGAAGATGGGCGTCATGGCGACCGTCACGCAGTCGCTGGATGCCGACACGGCTGAACTGGTTGTGCAGGAATTCGGCCATCGTGTCCGTCGTGTCGCCGATAGCGATGTCGAACTGGGCATCGAGGGCATCGAGGACAGGCCGGATGACCTGCGGCCACGGCCACCGGTTGTCACGGTCATGGGCCATGTCGATCACGGCAAGACCTCGTTGCTTGATGCGCTGCGCACCACCGATGTCGCCACTGGCGAAGCGGGGGGCATCACGCAGCATATCGGTGCGTATCAGGTGACATTGGCGTCGGGTGCGAAGATCACCTTCATCGATACCCCCGGCCATGAAGCCTTTACGGCCATGCGTGCCCGTGGCGCGTCGGTGACGGATGTTGTCGTGCTGGTCGTGGCGGCCGATGACGGCGTCATGCCGCAGACGATCGAGGCCATCAAGCACGCCAAGGCGGCAGATGCCCCGATCATCGTTGCGATTAACAAGTGCGACAAGCCGGGTGCGAACCCCGACCGGGTCCGTCAGGAACTGCTGTCGCACGAGATCGTCGTCGAAGGCATGGGGGGCGACACGCAGGATATCGAGGTCTCCGCCCTCAAGCGCACGGGTCTCGACAAACTGGAAGAGGCGATCCTTCTGCAGGCCGAAATGCTCGACCTGAAGGCGAATCCGGATCGCATGGCCGAAGGCGCGGTTATCGAAAGCCGTCTTGATCGTGGGCGTGGCCCGGTGGCCACAATCCTGGTCCAGAAGGGCACGCTGCATCGCGGTGACATCGTGGTGGCTGGCGCCGAATGGGGCCGGGTGCGTGCGATGATCGACGATCGCAACCGTCAGATTCAGGATGCAGGCCCGTCGATGCCGGTCGAGGTGCTGGGCATTACCGGGGTTCCGGGTGCGGGCGAGCAGTTCGTCGTCGTGGACAACGAAAATCGTGCCCGTGAGATTTCGGAGTTCCGTCAGCGCGTGATCAAGGAACGCACCGCGGCAGGCCAGACGGCCGCGCGTGGCACCCTTGACCAGATGCTGGCCCGGATTCAGGCCGGTGCGCAGAAGGAAGTCGCGGTCCTTATCAAGGCCGATGTGCAGGGATCTGCCGAAGCATTGCAGATCACGGTGCAGAAGCTGGAGCATGAGGAAGTCAAGATTCGCGTCCTTAACGCGGGTGTTGGCCAGATCACCGAAAGCGACGTGCAGCTTGCCAAGGCATCGGGCGCGGTCATTATCGCGTTCAACGTCCGTGCAACGGCACAGGCCCGCGAACTGGCGCAGCGTGAAGGCGTGGATATCCGCTATTATTCGATCATCTATCAGGTGGCCGATGATGTGGAGCAGCTGGTGCGCGGCAAGATTGCGCCGAAACACCGCGAGAAGTTCCTGGGGTATGCCGAAATCCGTCAGGTGTTCGACATTACCCGCGTGGGCAAGGTTGCCGGTTGTTATGTCACCGAAGGCGTGGTCAAGCGTGGTTGTGGCGTGCGACTGCTGCGTGACAACGTGGTCATTCATGAAGGCGAGCTGAGCCAGCTCAAGCGCTTTAAGGATGATGTGAAGGAAGTGGCGCGCGGTTATGAATGCGGCCTGTCCTTTGCCGGTTATAATGACCTTCGCGAAGGCGATATGGTCGAGTGCTTTGAAATGGAACTGGTTCCGGCATGAGCCGCCATTCTTCAAGGGACAAGGTAAAGACCACCGGGCCGGCAGGGAAACTTGCCGGTCAAGGTGCGTCTGGCCCCTCGCAACGTCAGTTGCGCGTGGCCGAAGAAATCCGTCGTGTGCTGGCAGATATTTTCGCGCGTGTTGAATTCCGTGATCCCGAACTGGTTGATGCCCGCATCACTGTGACCGAGGTACGGATTTCGCCTGACCTGAAGCACGCGACCGTTTTCGTCGCACGGCTGGGACGTAGCGATATTGAGGCGCTTTTGCCTGCGCTCAAGCGGGTTTCATCCTTCCTGCGTTCCCGCCTGTCGCATATGGTACGCCTGCGTGGGGTGCCGGACCTGCATTTCCAGCCGGATACGGCGCTGGATTATGCAATGCATGTGGATGATCTGTTGCGCGACCCTGCCGTGGCGCGTGACCTTGAAGATTGAGGGGATGCCCTGAATACGGCAGATCTGTGGATACCCTCAGCATCACACAGGTTTCCGGTGAGGCTTTTGCCAGAAAGCTTTGAAAGGCGTTACTTTTTAAAAAGTCGCCATCTGGAAACCTGTTGTTTTTAGAGACTGTTTGAAAAGTCAGTCTCAATAACATCCTGAAATCATAAAGATTTTTGGTGAAGCTTTTTCCAAAAAGCTTCAGAAGACGCCGCAT
>NZ_BANE01000107.1 GCF_000964405.1 Novacetimonas hansenii JCM 7643 | reverse complement strand
CCCAAAAACTTTTCGTGTTTTTTATCAGTGAGTTGTTTTCAAACGCTCTCTTAACCCTGCGTTGCAAACCGCGCCCGAAGCGGATGCGCCTTCCGCCACCATGGCCTGGCGGCCATCATCGCAGGCGTTTCAAAGCAACGCCTTTTGACGTTCTGCAGGACACGATTTCCTGAGAAATATCTATTTCTCAATATTCTGGTGAAGATCAGCTTCCCCCAGAGGGGCAAAGCGCGGCGCGCCATCGACCTGTTCCATCCACATATCCAGCGGACGGACCCAGTAATCGCCCCGCGCCTCGCTGCGATAGGTGACGAGCCATTCTTCCGTCTCGCTGTGGCGACCGACACAGATGACGGTATAAAGCCCGCCCTTATAATGCCGGTAAGGCCCCGGCTGGGGATGGGAGGGTGCAACCATTTTCATCCTGTCTCCTTCATTGCATCATGAAACGGGCGGTCCATGCCCTTGGCCGGGCTGCCCCTTCATGACCTGAACACGGAGATATCCGCCGCATGTTCCGCCCGTCCAGCCCCTGCCTGCCCCCTTCCGCCCCACGCACCGGCCAGTGGCGTTGCGCATTGCAGGGCCTGCGGGCCGTAATGGTGGCGATGGCCGTGTGCCCATGGCCCATCATGGGCGCGCATGCCAGGCCGGATCGCGGGGCGACGGTCATACTGGCACAGCATCCGGGAACGGAACTCGACCGGCAGGCCCATCTGCTGCAGGCACAGGATCTGGGGGATGCACATGCCCGTGGCGAACATCCCGTCGTCCTGACGGCATCCGGCCCCCTGTCGGACCATCCGGGGGACATGGCCCTGTTCGTACAGTTACAATCACCCAGCCTGTGCGGGTCCGCCGGCTGTTCCACGTCTGTTTTCCTGCGCCGGGGCACGCGCTGGACGCAGGTTCTCGATTCGCTCAGCGGTCCGGTAAGGATCATGCCACAGGCACATGGCGGCATGCATGATCTGGTGGTCGATGACGGCGATCGCTGGATCTGGAACGGGACAACCTATGCCGACACGCAGGCGACATCGGCCCCGTCCGCAACGGCGCAATAACGCATAAACAGATTTTATCGGAAGATATCATGGAGCGGGTGAAGGGAATCGAACCCTCGTATGCAGCTTGGGAAGCTGCCGTTCTACCATTGAACTACACCCGCTTGCTGCCCCTCCTATAGCGGAGGGGAAGGCCCAATGCAATCGTTCCCACGGACCCGCGTGCGACAGGGCCGCTGCCCACCCCCGACAGTTGACGAGCGTGGGTACAATCCGCAATAACCATGCCTGTTTCCGCACCCGGCCACGGGGCGGGGCCCTCGTGATTTGATTCGGCCGGCTTGCGGCGAGGTTAAACAGACGCGCTAAAGAGGCCTGATGCCGCCACAAGGCGCTGGTGTCATGGTTTCCACGGTCGGACGATTCATTGCCGAAGGAAGCTCTGTCCCGGATATTCCTGCCCTTTTCTTCCGGTCCGGGCCTTTGCCTTTCGGTGTTTCTGACGATTTTCTGGTTTGGGAATCCTGACGATCATGACTGACAACTCCACCCCTTCAGAATGGCGCGCCGCCACCCGCCTGCTTCACGCGGGCGAGGAACGCACCCCCTATGGTGAAACGAGCGAGGCGCTGTTCCTGACGTCGGGCTTTGTCTATGACAACGCCGAACAGGCAGAGGCAACCTTTCTTGGGGATGTGGCGCATTACCAGTACAGCCGCATCACCAACCCCACCGTAACCGCGCTGGAACGCCGCCTTGCAGTGCTGGAAGGCGCAGAAGACTGCGTCACCACCTCCACCGGGATGGGGGCGGTCTCCTCCGCGCTGCTGGCACAGGTACGGGCGGGTGAACGGGTTGTCGCCTCACGCGCGCTGTTTGGGTCATGCCACTGGATCGTTGCCGAACTGCTGCCGCGTTACGGGGTGGAAACAGTATTTGTCGATGGCGCGGACCACGCCGCCTGGGCCGAAGCCCTGTCAAAGCCGACAAGTGCCGTACTGCTCGAAAGCCCGTCGAACCCGATGCTCGACATCGTGGATATCCGCGCCATCTGTGACCTTGCGCACAAGGCCGGGGCGCTGGTGGTGGTCGATAACGTCTTTGCCACCCCGCTCTATCAAAAGCCGCTGGAACTGGGTGCGGATATCGTTGTCTATTCATGCACCAAACATATCGACGGGCAGGGCCGCACCCTGGGTGGCGCGGTGCTGGGGCGCAAGGAATGGCTTGATGACGTGCTGCGCCCGTTCGTGCGCAATACCGGCAACACGCTGTCGCCATTCAATGCGTGGGTCATGCTCAAGAGCATGGAGACATTGTCGCTGCGCGTTGACGCCATGACGGCAAATGCGGGCAAGGTCGCAGACTTCCTCGCCTCCGCCCCGCAGATCCTGCGGGTGTTCTATCCCGGTCGCACCGATCACCCGCAACACGCACTCGCCATGCAGCAGATGAGCGCGGGTTCCACCCTGGTCGCGTTCGAAGTCGCGGGCGGCAAGGAAGGCGCCTTTGCCTTCATGAACGCGCTGCGCCTGATCAGCATTTCCAACAACCTTGGCGATGCCCGTTCACTGGTGACACATCCCGCCACCACCACGCACATGAAAATCGGGCCAGAGGAACGCGCGCGTCTGGGCATTACCGATGGCGTGATCCGCTTTTCCGTCGGACTGGAAGATGCGGAGGACCTGATTGACGACCTGCGTCGCGGCCTGAGCGCCGTCGCCGCGCGCTGATCCACAGCCCGGAGCACCTTATGGCCAATAAGAACAAGCCGTACCCCCCGCCCCCTGGACATGACCCCGAATCCGCCCTTGCAAGCGCCATCGAGAACACCCCGTGTTACGAGGCACGCACCGGTGACGTGCGGGTGCTGGTGCAGACATTCTGGCTGGATGACCAGTCGGAACCGGAGGAGCGACGGTTTGTCTGGGCCTATCGCATCCGGGTGGAAAACCATGGCGACAGTGCGATCCAGCTTTTGCGGCGCAGCTGGCATATTACCGACGGGCAGGGCCGGGTGGAGCATGTGCAGGGCGACGGGGTCGTGGGGGAACAGCCCGTGATCGACGCGGATGGCTGTTTTGAGTACATGTCCGGTGCCGCGCTGGAAACGCCGACGGGGTTCATGGGGGGAACCTATCACATGGTTCAGCCCGGAACGCGGGAACATTTCGACGTCAGCATCCCTTCCTTCAGCCTCGACAGCCCGCACCACCCCGCCATCTTCCATTAATCCCGCGCCTTCCGTCGCCCGTGCGCGGACGGGCGTGGCCTGCAGAAACAAGACAGAACAGCAATGACCCCCACCGATTCCGCCCCATTGCCCCCCCCCACGCGAGAAGAGGCCGAAGACGCCGTGCGCACGCTCCTGCGCTGGGCGGGTGAAGATCCCCGGCGCGAAGGGCTGCATGACACGCCCTCACGCGTGGTGCGTTCGTATGAGGAATTCTTCTGCGGTTATGCCGAAGACCCGGTCGACCTCCTGACCCGTACTTTTTCCGAGGTCGAGGATTATGACGAGATGGTGTTGCTGCGCGACATCCGGTTCGAAAGCCATTGTGAACACCATATGGTGCCGATTATCGGGGTGGCGCATGTCGCCTACCTGCCACGCAAGCGTGTGGTCGGCATTTCAAAGCTGGCGCGCGTGGTCGATGCCTATGCCAAGCGGTTCCAGATCCAGGAACGCCTGACCGCACAGATCGCCAATACCATCAACGATGTCCTGCAACCCCGCGGCGTGGGCGTGGTGATCGAGGCCTCGCACCAGTGCATGACCACACGTGGTGTGCATCGTCCCGGTGTTTCGATGGTCACCAGCCGGATGCTGGGCACATTCCGCAGCAATTCCGATACACGGCGGGAATTCCTGTCAATCCTGAACCGTCCCGGCGTCACGGGCGGGGTATAACCCGCCCCCGGTCAAGGGGAGGTAAAAGAGATCGTTTAAAAACAAACCATTGATAAAAAACAGGAAAAGTTTTTGGGTGTCGCCTTTTTTTAAAAAGGC
>NZ_BANE01000108.1 GCF_000964405.1 Novacetimonas hansenii JCM 7643 | reverse complement strand
AGCTTCGAAAGACGCCGCCTTTTTCGATCGAAAGGCGGCACCCAAAAAATTTTCCTGTTTTTATCAATGACTTGTTTTCAAACACTCTCTTATGGAGGTTGTCTACACAGACAATCCAGCGAAAATCCTGAAAATACAAAAGGCCGTTTGAAATTTTTGTCCAGTAACCCACTGGAATGGAAAATATTTTTGGAACATTCTTTACAGGACATCATATTTTCAAAAGACCCGGAAAACGCCTGAATTTTCCCATTCCTTATCAATGGGGTATTTCCAATACACTTTCGAAAAAAGTTTTTGATGAAGATTTCTCCAGAAAGCTTCAAGGAAAGCTGCCTTTGTGAAAAAATCCGGCCCCCAGAAACTTTTGTTAGTTTTATCAGAATCACAGCGGGGCGGAGAGTTTCATGGACACGAAAACAGTGCGTATCGGCATTGCCGGGATCAATGGTCGGGTGGGCCGCCTGCTGCGTGAGGAAGTCGCGGCGGCTGGCGCCATTCTGGCGGGGGGGTCAACACGCAACGGCGTCATGGACCCTGCTGGCGGCGACACCATCGCCCCGCCCTGTCCTGTCTTTACCTCCATGGCGGACCTTGCACAGGTCTGCGATGTGGTAATCGACTTCACCAATGTCGCAACCGTGCGCGCACATGCCCAGGCCCTGACACAGGCCGGAACGGCATGGGTACTGGGCACGACCGGCCTGGGCGATGAAGATCAGGCGGCGGTCGAGCAGGCGGCCCGGCGCATTGCTGTGGTGCAGGCGGCGAACTTTTCCCCCGGGGTGACGTTGATGACCCGCCTGGCGCGCCAGATGGCCGCTGCCCTGCCGGGAGGCGAATATGATGCCGAAATACTGGAAATGCATCACAGGCAGAAAGTCGATGCCCCCTCAGGCACGGCGCTGGCGATTGGCAACGCCGTGGCGGACGGGCGCGGCATCGTGCTGAAGGACCATATCGAAACCGCCCGTGACGGACATACCGGCCCGCGTGCCGACGATGCCATCGGCTTCGCCGTCCTGCGCGGGGGACAGGTAGTGGGCGAACACAGCCTCATCTTTACGTCCGCCAATGAACAGCTTTCTCTGACCCACCGGTCCTTTAACCGCCGCATTTATGCCACTGGCGCGGTGCGCGCGGCACAGTGGAGCAGAACGCGGGAGGCTGGTCTGTATTCAATGGATAACGTACTGGGTCTGGAGTGAATTTCACGCACGCGATGGGGGTATTCCGCAAAAAAACTTGACGCTAACGGGAACTTCGGCCAAATCCGTGCACTGTTTAACGCCTGTGTTCGAGGCGTCCCATCGTCCTTTTACCAGACATTATGGAATTAACATGCGCAACAAAGGCGACTTTCTATTTACCTCGGAATCCGTATCGGAAGGACATCCTGACAAGGTTGCCGACCGGATCAGCGATACCGTTCTTGACGCGTTCCTGACGGCCGACGGTGAATCCCGCGTTGCGTGTGAAACCCTCGTCACGACCAACCGCATCGTCCTTGCCGGTGAAGTGCGTGGCCCTGCATCTGTCACGCCAGAGCAACTGATCGAAGGCGCGCGTGAAGCCGTGCGCGACATCGGGTATGACCAGCCGGGCTTTTCATGGAAAAACGCCGAGGTTGAATATTACCTGCATGCGCAATCCGCCGACATCGCCGTAGGCGTTGACAGCGCGGGCGAAAAGGACGAAGGCGCAGGCGATCAGGGGATCATGTTCGGCTTTGCCACGCGCGAAACCGAAAGCCTGATGCCGGCACCGCTGCATTACGCACATGGCATCCTTCATCGCATCCGTGACCTGCGCAAGGCGGGCGACCCGCGCGCCGCAGCCCTGCAGCCGGACGCCAAGAGCCAGGTCACCCTGCGTTATGTCGATGGCAAGCCGGTGGGCGCGACCTCGGTCGTGATCTCCACCCAGCATGTCGAAGGCGCAAGTCAGCAGGCCATCCGCGAAGACCTGCGCAGCGTGGTGAAGGATATCCTTCCCGAAGGCTGGATGTGCCCGGAAGAAGAATTCTACGTCAACCCGACCGGCGTTTTCGTGATTGGTGGTCCCGATGGGGATTGCGGCCTGACGGGACGCAAGATCATCGTTGACACCTATGGCGGGGCGGCCCCGCATGGCGGCGGCGCGTTCTCCGGCAAGGACCCGACGAAGGTTGACCGTTCCGCGGCCTATGCCTGCCGTTACCTGGCAAAGAACATCGTTGCGGCGGGCCTGGCCGATGCCTGCACGCTGCAGATCTCGTACGCCATCGGCGTGTCGCATCCGCTGTCGGTCTATGTTGACCTTGCAGAGACGGGCAAGGATGTGGATGAAGACAAGCTGGGCCGTGTCCTGCGCGAAGTGATGGACCTGTCGCCGCGCGGCATCCGCAAGCACCTGCGCCTGAACCGCCCGATCTATACCCAGACCTCCGCCTATGGCCATTTCGGCCGCACGCCCGACGCGGCGAAGGACGATTTCACGTGGGAGAAGACGGACCTCGTCGACACCCTGCGCAGCGCCTTCAACCGCTGAGTGCCTGACGGCGTAGCCGGTCCCGTTGATGGCGGGGCCAGTCACGCCATGACGCGATGCGGGCAATGCCCCATCGCATCCGACCAAGGATGACTTTTTTCATGACGGCTAGTGTGGATGTAAAGGCGTCACCCGATCGCCTGTACGGGCGCCAGCGTGGCCATCCCCTGCGTCCGCGCCAGCAGCGCCTGCTTGATCTGACGCTGCCCCGCATGCGCTTTCCCACAACCGCGATGGCCGACCCGGCCCACGCCTTTGGCCACACCCCACGTGAAATCTGGCTGGAGGTTGGTTTTGGCGGGGGCGAACACTCCCTTGCGCAGCACACGACCCATCCCGATGTGGGCTATATCGCGTGCGAGGTTTTTGACAACGGCCTGTGTTCGCTGCTGTCACGCCTTGTCCCCGACGATCACGAAGGTGATGCGCCGGTGCCCGATATGTTGCGCATATGGGACGAAGATGCGCGCATCCTGCTGCGTGAACTGCCCGATGCGTCGATCGCGCGCGCCTTCCTCATGTTTCCCGATCCATGGCCAAAAGCACGCCATGCCAAGCGACGCTTTGTCCATCCGGATACGGTGCGCATGATGGCGCGCATCCTTAAACCCGGCGCAATCTGGCGCGTGGCCAGCGACGATCCCACCTATCAGGCCTGGGTGGAGGAAGTGATGGGTGCGCAGACATTATTCCGCACAGCCCCGCCGGTACTCGAACGCCCCGAAGGCTGGCCGCCGACACGGTATGAGGCCAAGGCGCTGAAGGCCGGACGGCAGCCATTTTACTGGACCTTTATACGAAACTGACGGCTTCTTCTGTGCCCCCCGATACACCATCGCACGCATGAAACGTCCGGGCGCGGCCCAGACCCGAACCCGGCAGGGAACACGTTCCCTGCCCCCTGATTCATTTGAAAATCATGGTTTCCAAAGGTCTATGACCCTTGAGGGGGCTGGGGCAAAGCCCCCGTAAACACCCCTTATGACAATACGGTTCCGGTCAGCCGTTCCGATACCTGCCACAAACGCTGTGCCAGTTGCAGGTCACGCGCGGCGGGCGGCACGACCGCCTCCGTCACGTTGCCACGCCGTTCCCCCCAGCCATCGGGCCCATAATACCCACCATCACGCGCCTGTGGCGCAGTAGCCGCAAACAGGATCGGCAGCGCACCACGTTCGGCTGATTGTCCCATCAGGGTAAAGGCCACCCGTGTCGCACGCCGCAGCAGGCGTTCACGCAATCCCTGCGGGCTGGTGGAACGGCTGGTGGCGATATCGGTCATGGCCCAGCCGGGATGGGCGGCGATGGAATGGATCGGCCATCCATGCTGGCGTGCCTGCCGGTCGAGTTCGAGGGCAAGTATCAGGTCGGCAAGCTTGCTCTGCCGATAGGCGCCGAAAGGGGTATAGCTGTGACGGGCCTGAAGGTCATCGAACACCAACCTGCCCTCCAACGCGGCAAGGCTTGCGACCGTGACGACCCGCGCGCCATTCCGCCCCGCACAGAGCAAGGGGCGCAGCCGCGCCGTCAGGGCGAACGGACCGAGGAAGTTTGTCCCGAACTGCAGTTCGAACCCATCAACGGTTTCCTGCCGCCGGGGTGCCCCCATGATGCCTGCATTGTTGACGAGGATATCGACCGTCCCCGTGCGCCCTGACAGGTTCTGCGTGAAATCGGCGATGGAGTGCAGGGAGGCAAGGTCCAGCGTCATGAAATCAACCGTCCCATCCGGGCAGGCAACGCGCAACCGTTCCAGCGCGGCGGCCCCCTTGGCCGGGTTGCGCCCCGCAAGGATGACCTCCGCCCCGCGCGCAAGCAGCCCCTGTGCGGTGGCGTATCCCAACCCGCCAGTGGCCCCGGTGACAACCGCCACCTGCCCCTTCAGGCGCGGCGCCTGTGTGATATCCCACTGCACTGTCATGATGAGGCGTCCTGCTGTTCGGATTTCTGCATGTCTTTTTCCATGGCGGCTTCGGCTTCTTCGGTCAGGCGCTGTTCATTGCGACGCAGGAAGACAATGGAAGCCACAAGCCCGATGGCCCCCAGCACGCCAAAGGTGATACCCACGGGACCGGAGATCTGCATCACCTTATGTCCCAGGTAATAGGCCCCGAACGCATATCCCCCCGCCCATAACAGGCCGCCAAGCGCATTGAACACCAGGAAAAGATGCCACGGCATGTGGTTCGCCCCGGCAAGCAGGGCAATGAATACGCGCAATATGGCGACAAAGCGCCCAAACAGGACGATTGTTCCCCCATGCCGCTTGAACAGGAACCGCCCCAGTTTCAGCCGTTTTGGCGTCAGGCCCAGCTTGGCGCCATGACGTTCCAGCAGCGGAAAGCCGAAGATACGACCGATCAGGTATCCAAGGTTGTCGCCCATGATCGCCCCCAGCACGGCAGCAGTGGCGACCCAGCGGATCTCCATATGATGCGTGCTGGCGCAATAGATCGCGGCGGAAATCAGAAGCGTTTCCGCAGGCAGCGGCACGCCCATGCTTTCCAGCATGACGATAACGCCGATTACGCCATAGCCATAATGCTGAAAAAGCTGTTCAAAATGCTGAAGCAGTGGACTTTACCCGTCTTGTGGCAAGTGTGGTGCATGAGGGACAAGGAGGGGGAATATCGGCACCACCCCCAGATGCCAAGTTCTATCACGACGTTCTGACGATGGCAGGAATAAAACATGGCTCCTTGCATATCCAATCCGGGCATATCCAATTCGGGCACATCCAGTCCGGTGGACCGGACCTCCCTTCCCTATGGCACATGGCCATCCCCCATCAGCGCGGATCTCGTCGCCGGGGCAACGCTGGGCCTGTCGGACGTACGGGCCGATGGGGCGGACATCTATTGGATTGAGGGACGCCCGGCCGAGGCAGGCCGCCGCGTGCTGGTGCGCTGGCGTGCGGGCGTCACGCGCGACATGACGCCGCCGCCATTCGATGTCGGCACGCGCGTCCATGAATATGGGGGCGGGGCCTATACCGCCGCGGGGGGACGGGTCGTCTTCAGCAACCGGGCCGACGGTTCGGTATGGCTGATCGACGGTGATGCCGCGCCGCGTGCGCTTGGCGGAATGGATGGCCTGCGCTTTGCCGATTTCGCACTCAGCCCGGATGGATGTTTCGTCTTTTGCGTGCGCGAAGACCACAACACGAATGGGGAGGCCGCAGCCGCCATCGTTGCCTTCGACTGCGGCGCGGATGCAGACCCCACGGATAATGGCGGCACGGCGCTGGTGATGGGACCGGATTTCCTCGCCAGCCCCCGCCCGTCGCCTGACGGACGCTTTATGGCATGGGTGGAGTGGGACCATCCCAACATGCCATGGGACGCAACCCGCCTGCGCGCGGCCTCCCTGTTGCAGGAGGGAACAGACATGCCCCGCCTTGCCGCCCCCTGGACGCTGGCGGGTGATGACGGGACGGCACGATCCGTCATCGAACCCCGGTGGGAGGCGAACGGGAACCTGCTGGCATCATCGGACATCAGCGGATGGTGGAACCTCTACCGCTTCGATGTCGCAAATGCCTCCCCGGCGGTACCGGTGGTGCCCATGCAGGCGGAAATAGGTCTGCCGCAATGGATCTTTGGCCTGCGCAGTTACTGCCCGCTGCCGGATGGATCAATCCTTGCCCTTGCCATCCGCGATGGGGAAAACCGCATGCTGGTCCTGCGCGATGGCGCCGCCACACCGGTGGACCTGCATTTCCCCACACAATGCCCGGTCGCGCTGTCGGATGGGATGCTGGCGTGGCTGGATACACCACCAGACGATGCCGCATCGGTCATGCGCGGCGCACCGGGACAGGCCCCCACCGTCCTGCGCCGGGCGATCACACTGCCGATGGCGGCGGATGATATCGCCCATGCACAGGCCCTCCACTTCCCCCTGTCCGATGCGGCGGCGGGAACGGGACATGCTTTTTTCTATCCCCCCGCCAATGCACGATATTGCGGCGTGACAGGAACGCTGCCGCCGCTGGTGGTGATGGCGCATGGCGGGCCGACAGGACGGGCGAACCCGGCATTTTCGTTCAAGGTGCAATGGTGGACGTCACGTGGCTTTGCCGTGGTGGATGTCAATTATGGCGGGTCCACCGGGTTCGGTCGCCCCTATCGCGAACGGCTGGAACGCGAATGGGGCATCGTGGATATCGACGACTGCATCGCCGCATGCCAGCACCTGATGACACAGGGGCTGGTGGACCCGAAACGCATCGTCATCCGTGGCAGCAGTGCAGGTGGACTGACGGTGCTGGGCGCGCTGGCGCGTTCCGACCTGTTCGCCGCCGGCACCAGCCTGTATGGCGTGACCGACCTGCGCGCACTGGCGCAGGAGACACACAAATTCGAATCCCGCTACCTCGATTCCCTGATCGGCCCCTATCCGCAGGACGAGGACACCTATATCGCGCGTTCCCCCCTGACGCAGGCGGCGGATATCCATGTGCCGGTCCTGTTCCTGCACGGGCTGGATGACAAGGTGGTGCCGCCCGCACAGGCGGACGAGATGGCGCGGGCCCTGCGGCAACGCGGCATCACCTGCGCACAGTATGAATTCGAAGGGGAAGGGCACGGATTCCGCAAGGAGGCAACAGTGCGCCGCGCCCTTGAACTGGAACTCGATTTCTACCGCCATGTGCTCGGCCTGCCCACGGCGCAGGACGGCGAACACGTCGTCCTGCGGTAAATGAAAGCAAAGTTTCTGGTGAAGCTTTTTTCAAAAAGCGTCAAGGAACGCCGTCTTTTTGAAAAAAGGCGGCACCAGGGACTTTAACCCTTTCAGTCCTCTTCCGCGACGATGGCGGAGGATTCACGCGTGGGGCGGAAACGTCCCTCGCGCAATGCATCCTCGATATCCTCCAGCGAGGCGCCACGTGTTTCGGGCACGAAGAAATAGATGAACAGCACCGACGCCAGATTAACCCCGGCATAGAACCACATCGTCCCACCCAGCGTGATGGTGGACACCAGCGTCAGCGCCGTGCTGGTTACAAGCAGGTCACTGCCCCACAGCATGGCGGAATGCAGGCTGGTGGCATTACCACGCATCGACAGGGGGAACATCTCCGCACCGAGCAGCCAGCCGACGACCTGAATGCCGCCCGCGTTGAACACCATGAACAGCAGCATGAAGATGATGATCATCCAGCTTCCGATGCTGCCTTTGTCCGGGTGGATCAGGAACATGATGCCCAGCCCGATCAGGCTGAGGACCGAACCCGGCCCCATCACCAGCACAAGGCGACGGCGACCGATACGATCCACGATATTCGACCCCAGTACCGTCATGACCAGATAGACGATGGAGATGCCGATACTGGCCAGCAGGGCGGCCGAACTGCCAAACCCCGCATCCGACAGGAAGGTCGGCGCGTAATAGATCATCATCTCCAGCCCGCCAGCCTGCGTAAAGAACGCAACACCAAGCGCGGCAACCAGCGCGGGTCGCACCCATGACTGCATCAACCCACGCCAGCCACTCTCATGAGCGGCCGCATCGTCATTTGCAGTCACCTGGATACGCTTGATCTCCTTGCGGATCTCGCGCCGGGTGGTGCGGATGCGGCGCAACTGCTCGATGGCGGAATCAAGGCTTTCGTTCTCCGCCGCCCAACGCGGGCTCTTGGGCAGGAAGAACATGGAAACAAAGACAACCGCCGCCGGGATGGCCGCGATCGCCACCATCGGGCGCCATCCCCATGCATCACGCGCGGCAAAGCCGATGACATTGGCGGCAAAAATACCGACACCGATGGCGATGTTGAACATCGTGACCATGTGCCCGCGCTTTTTCGCCGGTGCCAGTTCAGAGATGTACATCGGCACGACCTGCGTCGAGCCCCCCACCGCCAGCCCAAGGAACACACGTGCGGCGATCAGGGCATAGACATCAGGTGCCCATGCACAGGCCAGCGCGCCAGTGACGAACACCGCGGTGACGATCATGACGGAGTTACGCCGTCCAAAGCGTTCAGACATCCACCCGGTGATGAACGACCCCATGACCGCCCCCGCCAGGATCGCGGAGGCCACCATTTCCTGATAAAAACTGCTGAGGTGAAAATCGCGCGTAATCAGCAGCAATGCGCCAGAGACGATACCGGTATCGTAGCCATAGAGGCCACCGCAGATGGCGGCCACGATGGCTGCGAGCCAGAGCGTCTTTTGTGCGTTGGGCGAGATTTCGAGGTCGGACAGATCGGGAATGGGTTCAGGCTGCGCCGAGGGGGCGGCCGGGGATTGTGGGGAATAATTCTGCATGCCTGTTCCTTATGGCTTGGTGTCTGTTTAATTCCCGGCGTCACGCAGGGTTCCATCCGTTTCGCACCGGACATGCCCCGCCGCGCCAAGGGCGGACTTCATTTCATCGACATGCGCCATGGTCGCATGGAACGCGGACCAGTCATCGTCGCTGGCGATGGGACGCCATATGTCCTCCACCGCATCAATCCACATCGTGCATGGATCGTCGCGCGTGAAATAGGGCAACGTAACATCGACACCCGCACGTGGCGGATGGTTTTCGATCTGGCTTCGCAACGTCTGAAAGGAAGGAGAGGCGTAGAAATACTTCCTCGGTCCAGACATGGCACGGTCGTGACTGATGGCACCACCATACCAGTCAAAGAACGGAAATTCAAACCCGATCGTGCTTTCTTCGAGAAAAGACCAAACGGATTCGCGCAATTCTGTGGACGTATTTCTTGATATTTCCTTTATACCAAGGCGTTGCAGGGTACAAATATCGAGGAATCTTTCGTATCTTTGCGGAAAATTTTCAAAAATACTTCTTATTTTCTCCATTTCCGAAAATGGCAGCAGGCATTCCGCCATCCGCGCCAGATTCCACATCATCGCCGTGGGCTGCCGGCCAAAGGCATACAGGCCGGAATGATCGAAATAGGCCGCCGTGAATGAGGGGTCGTAATGCGTGGCGAACCGCCACGGACCGTAATCAAAGCTTTCACCCGCGATATTGATGTTATCGGTATTAAGCACCCCATGGACAAACCCGGCCGTCATCCACTGCGCCGTCAGCAATGCAAGGCGCGTACACAGCGCCTCGAACAGGGCCGCCGCCGGATCTTGCGCGCCCGACAGGGCGGGATAGTACGTCGCCACCACATAATCGAGCAGACGGCGCAGCGATGGCGTATCCTGCATCGCGGCAAGGCGCTGGAACGTGCCGATACGAATATGCGAATGCCCCAGCCGCGCCAGCACGCATGAACGCGTGGGCGACGGCTCGTCCCCGCGGTGCAGCGCCTCCCCCGTCTCGATCACACTCAGGCTGCGCGAGGTGGTGACACCGATCGCGTCCAGCGTTTCGCTCGCCAGAATTTCACGCATGCCCCCCTTGAGCGTCAGGCGTCCATCCCCCCCACGGGACCATGGGGTTGTACCGCTGCCCTTCGTCCCGATATCAAGCAACCGCCCATCACACGCATCATATAACTGCGCGAACAAGAAACCGCGCCCATCGCCAAGGTCGGGGTTATAGGACTGGAACTGATGGCCGTGATAGCGCAGCGCCAGCGGCTGCGGCAGGCTGCCGGGCAGGGGGTCGAACCGACCGAAATGGGCAATCCACTCCGCCCCCGTCAGCGTGTCGAGGCCAATGCGCGCCGCCGCGTCCTGATTGCGAAACCGCAGGATATGGGCCGGAAAGTCAGCCGGTCGCACCGGATCGTAAAACGCATCCCCAAGGGTCATGTGCCGTGTGTCAGGACGATAGTCAGGGGAAAAGGGCATGGGCTTCAACCTTGGGAATGGGATCGGACAGGCAGGTCCAGCGAGAGGGGGGCAGGTGCGAAACAGGCGGCGACCTGACGCATATCCACCGCATCGCCATCACGGCAGGACCATTGCGGGGCATTGTCGCGGTCGATCAGGCGCGCCCGGACCCCTTCGGCAAAATCCGGGCGTTCGATCAACGCGCAGATAAGGCGGAACTCCTGCTCCAGCACCATATCAAGGTTTGGCAACGCCCGCGCCGCGAAAAATGCACGCCATGCCAGTTCTACCGCGAACGGGTCCGCCTGTGCCAGCGCGGCGCGATCGGCCTGCGCCCACGGCGCATCGCAGTTACGCAGGCGTTCGGCCACCACCCCCATGTCCGGTGCATCATACACGGCGTCAATCCCCGCAACGTCCCCCCACCCGCCATCGGCCACCGACACATGTGACGCAAGGTCCAGCACACGTCCCGCCGGATGACGCGCCAGGTCATCCACCAACTGCGCCAGATCGCACGAGGGTACCATCCGGTCGGCAAAGCCACATGCGATGGCCTGCGCCCCATCCATCCGCCCCCCCGTTACAGCCAGACGCAGGCCCGACAGGCCCGGCGCGCGCGACAGCAGGTACGACCCGCCCGCATCCGGGGTCAGGGCAATCGCGACCTCCGGCATGGCAAGGATGGAAGTTTCCGTCACAATCCGGTGGCGTACATGCCCGCCCAGCCCGATGCCTCCGCCCATCGCGATGCCGTCCATGAAGGAGACGACCGGTTTGGGATATCCCGCCAGCATGGAGACCAGACGGTAACTGGTGCGAAAAACCGCGCGCGCGGCCCCGGCCCCCTGGGCCCGCAACAGCGTGATGAGCGCACGCAGGTCCGCCCCGGCGCAGAAAGCGCGTGAAGACGTGCTGTCGATTACAATGGTGCGGACCTCGCGATCCTCCCGCCAGCGGGCAAGGCAGGCGGCAATCGCCTCGATCATGCCGATATCAAGCGCATTGAGCGCGCGCGGGCGGTCCAGCGTGATGCGCCCCAGATGCCCGTGACGTGAAATGCGCAGCGTTTCATGTGTCATCGCAACGGCGTCTCCCGAATTGTCGATCTTCTTCAAGCATGACAGAATAAGGAAACGGAACCCCCGTCAGGGGCATGTTTTAATCAACGCGCGATCATGTGACGTCAGGAAGAACAGGAAACAGTATGGGTATCGACGCCCGGACCTATCGGGATGCAATGGCGCGACTGGGCGCGGCGGTCAGCGTGGTGACGACCGGCACGCTGGAGGACCCGGCCGGTTTCACGGCATCGGCGGTATGTTCCGTCACCGACACCCCCCCGACCCTGCTGGTCTGTGTCAACCGTGCATCGCGCATCCGCCCGCGCTTTCGTGAAGGGGCGGCGATGTGCATCAACGTCCTGTCCGCAGCACAGCAGGAGATTTCCGGCGTGTTCGCCTCCGCACAGGAGCAGCATGAACGCTTCGCCTCCGGCCACTGGGCCACGCTGACGACCGGGGCCCCTGTTCTGGCGGAAGCCGTGACCTCCTTTGACTGCCGGATCGAGCGCATCGTGGAGGTCGGGACGCATAGCGTGATGTTCGGCGCGGTGGAAAGCCTGCGCACCGGGGACAGCCATGGTGGCCTGATCTATTTCAACCGCACCTATCACATGCTGCCTCCGTCCGACGAAGCCTGAAAGAGTTTTACCAACACCGCGTTACCGAAAAATGAAAATTCCAGATGTCGCCCGTTCTGGAACAGGGGCGACATCTGTTGATGCTTTGCGAAAAAAGATTCACGAAAAACATTCATGACTTTCAACAGGTTGTCGGGGGGACATGTTTCCATCCGCCATCCAGGACATGCCACCATGCCGTCCCGGACATGGGTTTTACGTGAAATTAATCCCTTTGCGACCGTATGGATCTTCCCGGACATGGCAGGATACGGCGGATGCGCATACCCAGACCACGCAACGACACGACACGGCAGGACGGGGACGACGGACCGGACGTTCCGGTCGTGTCGTGGCGCGTACTGATCGGGATACAGGTGGGGGTGACAGTATTCATCCTGATCATGGCGTGGTGGGACAGTTCACTGCCACGTTAAAAAACGCCACCCGACCATACCATCATCAGGAAGATGGGCATTCCCCGGTGTCATCCTTTGCCCAAGAGACACCCCGATACCTGTCAGATGTTCCCCCGCAGGCCATGCCCGCAGTGCCGGGGCTTCATCACCGCAGGATTGAGGCGTATATCCTTCCCACGGGATGACAGGAGCAAGCCGGACAGATGGGCAATGATGATCGTCGTGACGATGCGCGAACAGCAGGTGACGGCCCGACCTTTACCCCCGCGGTCGAACAGATGCTGGAACGCGCGCATGACATGTGCCGTCGCCATGGCGCACGCCTGACACAGCAGCGGCGTCAGGTGCTGGGGCTTGTCCTGAGTGCGGACCGACCGGTCGGGGCGTACGATCTGCTTGACCGCCTGCGCCGCGATACGAAGGGGGCCGCCCCGCCCACCGTCTATCGCGCGCTGGATTTCCTGCTTGAACACGGCCTGATTCACAAGATCGAACGCCTGTCAGCCTTCGTCGCCTGCCGCCATATGCTTCACAACGCACATGACTGTGAAAACCATCTCCACAGTGCGCAATTCCTGATCTGCACACGATGCGGGCATGTCACCGAACTTGAAGACAGCCAGATCGTCCATGCACTGGTAGCCGCGACACAGGCACGCAAATTCAGCATCCGTACCTCCACCATAGAGGCCGAGGGCATCTGCGCCGCCTGTGCCTGACAATATTTCCTGACAATATTTTCGGAACAGTATGCACAAAACAGGCCCGCCAGATCTTCAGGCATGGCGTTTTTTCAGGGGACAGCATCCTTTAAGAGATTGGTTGAAAACAACTCATTGATAAAAAATAAGAAAAGTTTTTGGGTG
>NZ_BANE01000109.1 GCF_000964405.1 Novacetimonas hansenii JCM 7643 | reverse complement strand
CAAGGCATTGTCAAGCTTGAAAAACTTTCGGATCGGGCTCTAAGGAACAGGGTGATCTGGAACTGGAAGTGCGAAGTATAGGGCTGTACGGAACTGTTCTTGTTGATATAGGCCAGTATGATTCCCAGCGCGCTGGTGCCGGGAATGAAAAATCCGATCAGATATAAAATATAGATAATGTTGACCATGGCATTTCCACTTTCCCCGGTAGGGGAGGGCGGTGTGCCCATGCTGTCATGGTGATTGAACGCCATGGCGTGCCTTTCTTGCTGTCACGGCTGTGCCGCGGTGCGATTGCTTGCTTCAGGTCAGGGTGGGGCCTGCGCCTATCGTAGCATGCCGGGCAGTGGGAATGTGTATGGATGATGCCATGAAATCTTCCTGACGGCCCTATGCCAGACAGTCTTGTGTCAGTCCTGTTGTACGGCAAGGTAAGATATTATCGAAACAAATAAAATTATGATACGGAAGAAACATGCCATCAGGCCCGTCTTGTGCTGTGGGCATGTCGGTGGGCTGCATCTTTTTCGTGGGGGGGTGATGAATATTTCCCATGAAGCCGGATGGGGCTTGCTTCGGTCGGGGACGTGGGTGTATCGGCGGTGCGAAAGACAACCGCAAAGCCGGTTCATTACTTATTTTATTTCCATACAGAGCAGATACATGACCGAAAAACCGACCGTCCAGGCTGTGGGGACGTCCGAGGCCGGGCGTGCGTCCATACATCCCACATGGATATTCTTCATCCTGGCGATGGGGGGATTTGCCATTGGCACCGCCGAATTCGCGGCGATGAGCCTCGTGCCGATGATTTCGCGTGACATGCATGTCACCGTGCCGCAGGCGGGGCATGCGATCATTGCCTATGCGGTGGGTGTGTGTGTCGGTGCGCCGCTGATTGCCCTGCTTGGGGCAAAGGCCAGCCGCAAGCTGATGCTGATTGGCATGACCGCGCTTTATGTGCTGGGCAGCGCATTGACGGCTGTCGCGCCGTCATTTTCATGGCTGCTGCTGTTTCGTTTCATCAGTGGCCTGCCGCACGGGGCCTATTTCGGCACGGCGGGTATTGTCGCCGCCTCCCTTGTCCCTGAACGTCAGCGGACGCAGGCGGTGGCCCGCGTGGTGCTGGGCCTGACGATTGCGACGATTGCGGGGGTGCCGTTGGCGAATGGGCTGGGTCTGCTGCTGGGGTGGCGCTGGGCCTTTGTCCTGATTGCGGCGCTGGCATTTTCCACCATGCTGCTGGTCATCCTGTTTGTTCCGGCCGACCCGGCGCGCCCCGAGGCCAATGCCCTGACGGAACTGCGTGCCATGCGCAGCCGCCAGGTCTGGCTGACATTGGGGATTGGTGTCATCGGGTTTGGCGGCATTTTCTGCGTCTATACCTATCTTGCCTCCATCTTGCAGGAGGTCACGCATGCACAGCCGTTCATGGTCCCGGTCATGCTGGCGGTCTTTGGCGTGGGGATGACGGTGGGGACGATGGCATGCGCATGGGCGGCTGATCGCAAGATGATGCCGACCATTGGTGGAACCCTGCTGGTGAATGCGGCGGCCCTGGCGGGGTTTCCCGGATCAATTCACAGTGTGTGGGGCATGATGCCCATCGTGTTCATGATCGGCTGTGGCGGGGGGCTGGGCACCGTGATCCAGTCGCGGCTGCTTGGTGTCGCGGTGAATGCGCAGGCCCTTGCCGCCGCCATGAACCAGAGTGCCTTCAACCTTGCAAACGCCATTGGTCCCTGGCTTGGCGGTCTTGCGATTGCCGCAGGCTGGGGATGGGGATCGGTTGGCTGGGTCGGGTGTGCGCTGGCGATGGGGGGATTTACGATGTGGATGCTTTCGCTCAGTGATGAGCGCGCGGCAACCCGGCGCAAGGCTGGTGGCTAGGTTACGCTATTGAACGGTCATGACCATAGCCTGTAACCTTTGGACATGACCTCTTTTTTTCCTGACGGGGTGATGTTGCCACCCCTGCTGGGCGACCTTTTCCCTCCCTATGCCCTTTCACGCGCGGATGCAGCATTGCTGTTGCGGGTGCAGGGGATATTGGATGCCGATATTGCACCGCATGCGGCGGACCATGACCGCAACGGGCGCTATCCGGTGCATGCGGTTTCGTTGCTGAAACAGGCGGGGCTGCTGATGTTGCCGGTTCCGCGTGCCTATGGCGGGATGGGCGCGACACAGGCCCTCTCGTTGGAGGTAATGGTCAGGATCGCGGCGGCCGACCCCGCCGTGGCGCAGATATACAAGGTGCATGACGACCTGGTGCGGGAGATATTTTCCTATGCCACGCCAGCATTCTGTCATCACCTTGCCCAGCATATCATGTCGGAACACGCGATCATTGGCATGGCTGTTGCCGAAAATGGGCGCACGGCCGACAGTTTCCTGCAAACACTGGCGATTGGGCAATCCGACGGGCAATGGGTTTTGCGTGGGCGCAAGATCTATGCCACCGGCGCGGCTGGCGCGGACCTGATCGCCATCAGTTCGTTTGATCCACAGGCGGCGCAACATCAGGGCGATCCACGCGCGGGCCTGCGTTTTGATCTTGTGCCGCGTTCGGCGCCGGGCCTGCGTATCCTGCGCGACTGGGACCGGATGGGACAGCGTGCGACGGATTCAGGCACCGTCATCCTCGATGATGTCCGGGTCAGCGCGGCGTCCAATGCCCTTGCACCACAAAGCGTGCTGCCGGTCCATACATCCCTGCGCCATCAGGCGGGGTTCAGCGCGATCCTGGTCGGGATCGGCATCGGTGCGCTGCGGGCCGGATGCGCCTTTGTCGCGCATCACAGCCGCCCGTGGGGCGCGGCGCAGGTCGAACATGCGACGGATGATCCATATGTGCAGCGCATGGTGGGCGAAATGGGGGCGGACCTGTCGGTGGCGTACTGCGCCGTGCGACAATGTGGAGAGCTGCTGGACCTTTATGAACGTGGTGGCCTGTCGCGTGCGGCGCTTGCCATGCCGGTCAGTGCCGCGCGTTCCGTTGCGACACGTGCGGCGTTACGCGCGACATCGGACATCCTTGCCGCGACTGGCGCACGGGGGACTGATGCCCTGCATGGGTTCGACCGGTACTGGCGCGATGCGCGCACATTGTCGCTGCATGACCCGGTGGACTGGAAAAATGCGGAAATCGGGCGGCATCTCCTGACGGGCTGGACCCCGGAACCCGGGCCATATCAGTAACGGGGGACCGGGCAGGGTGTTTTTGCTATCATATTGTCATCATAAAGACCTTTCATGAATCCTGCTCCGTCCGTTCTCCTGTCATATAGTGTCGCCGACACGAAGGTGATGGCCCCTTGGGTGTCATTTCGAATATATAACCACCTTGCTGTATAGGCATGGGCCATGATTGCGCGTGACATGGCATGTCCGCACTATGATGGGAAAAAGGATTGATGGGCATGTTGCATGCGATTGGGTTGATGAGTGGCACATCCCTTGACGGGGTTGACGCGGCCCTGATCGAAACGGACGGACACAGGGTCGGTGCCCGTGGGCCGTCGCTTTCGCTGCCTTATGCCCCGGCCCTGCGGGAGCGGATGCGCGATCTGCTGGACCGTGCGCCGAACCTGTCGGCGGATGCGCCCGAAGTGCGCGAGGTGGAACATGCCCTGACCCTGCGCCATGCCGAAGCTGTGCAGGCCCTGCGGGACAAAGCTGGAAACCCGCATGTCGATGTCATCGGGTTTCATGGGCAGACCCTGCTGCATCAACCGCTGGCGCACCGGACATGGCAGGTGGGGGATGCAGACCTGCTGTATCGGGAAACCGGCATTCCGGTTGTCCATGACTTTCGCAGTGCGGATGTCGCGCATGGTGGGGAAGGTGCGCCACTGGCCCCCTTTTACCATGCCGCCCTGCTGCTGGGGCAGGAGCGACCGGTGGCCATCGTCAATATCGGCGGGGTGGCGAATGTGACCCTGCTGGATACGGATGGGCGCGTGCATGCCTGCGATACGGGGCCGGGCAATGCCTTGCTTGATGACTGGGCGCGCCTTCATACCGGCCATCCGTGCGATATTGACGGGCGTCTTGCCAGTGGGGGGCAGGTGGATGCGGATGTGCTGCATGCGCTGCTGTCTGACCCGTTCTTTTCACGACCCGCGCCAAAATCGCTGGACCGGCAATCCTTTCACCGCGCATTGTCGATGGTGTCGCACCTGTCGGCGCAGGATGGGGCGGCGACGCTTGCGGCCTTTACCGTGGCGGGTATTGCCTCCGTTCCCCTGCCACAGACGCCGCGTGCGTGGTACATCTGTGGCGGTGGGGTGCATAACCCGGTCATTATGCGTGGGTTGCGTGAAACCCTGCCTGGTATCGTGGCCCCCGTTTCCGGACTGGGGTGGGACGGTGATGCGTTGGAGGCGGAATGTTTCGGCTTTCTGGCCGTGCGTTCGTTGCTGGGCCTGCCGATCTCTGCGCCTGAAACAACAGGGGTTGGCCATCCGTTGACGGGGGGACGCATTGTCGGCGCGCGTACCCGCGCGTAAGTAAAGCATCCTGCGTTCATAACGGATTGTTCCTTTCCATGCCTGATGCTGCCTCCCTGCCTTTCGTCACGGTCATTTCCACCGGCGGGACAATTGCCCGCCATTCGGATAATCCGTGCGATACCGTTGATTATGCGGAAATCGGGCATGACCTTGGGGGCGGCCACCTGCTGTCGGCGCTGCCTGATGTGGTGCGGGCGCGTTTTCGTGTTCGTGAAATTGCGTTTTCACAAAAAGACAGCAGCCATATGGATATGTCGCAATGGGCTGTGCTTGCGCAATGTATCCGCGACCTGCTGCGTGACAGTCCTGACATGGCGGGCGTGGTGGTGACGCACGGAACCACCACGCTGGAGGAGGCTGCGTTTTTCCTTGACCTTGTTCTGGATGGGGAACGTCCTGTCGTGCTGGTCGGTGCGCAGCGTCCCGCCAGCGCCATCAGTGCGGATGGGCCGGCGAACCTGCATGCGGCACTCCTTGTCGCGGCGAGTGCGCAGGCACGGGGCAAGGGGGTTCTGGTGGTTTCGGATAATGAAATCCATGCCGCCAGCAGCGTGACCAAGGCTTCGACCTATCGCCTGGATACGTTCCGTTCCCCTGATTTCGGCCCGCTTGGCGTGATTGAGGGGGATGTGGTCTGTTTCGCACGCCAGAGTGTTGCGCGCAGGCATATTGACGGCGATGTTCTGGCACGTCTTAGGCATGGCGTGCCGCGTGTGGATATCTGCTACAGCTATTCCGGTGGTGATGGGGCGGCAATCGCGGCGTTCCATGCCGCAGGCGCACGGGGGATCGTGGTGGCCAGCATGCTGCCGGGAATGTGCGCGCCTGCGGAAAATGCACAAATCGACGCGGTGTGCGCACAGGGTGTCGCCATCGTCATGTCCAGTCAGGGATCGTCGGGTGCCACGCTGGCACGCCATGACCTGCGCCAGCGTGGCATCATGGCGGCAGGGCGCCTGCGCCCGCGTCAGGCGCGGATCATGCTGGCATTGTGCCTTGCGCTTGACCTGCCGGTGGTGCGTATACAGGAACTGTTCGATATTCCCTGATGGGAACGGTAAATGCCCGATTGCGAAATATGGTGTGAATGCGTGGTGGTCTTGGAGACGCTTTGAAAAGCCAGCACCCCACGGTACAATAAAAGTCATTGGCGAGTATTTTTTAAAATATTTGAAAAAATCTCATGTTATTCAAATTTGTTGTCAGCACGGTGTTTACACGCCGTCTTGTGGATGAAGCGCTTTGTCAACGGCGGAGCAGCAAAATCCGGCAACCGCAGTTTCTGGTTTTGAATGGATTTTTCAAAAATCAATCAGGCATATTGAAAGTTTTCTGAAAGCCTGCCTGACCAGCATCGCCTTTCCATAACAAGGTTTCTGGTGATGCTGCGCCCAAAGACATTGCGCAGGCATGGTTTTGTAATATGTGCCCCCAGTGGGGCGCTGGCCCTGATTTTTCAAACGGTCTCTTGCCGGGACCTACCTTCAGAAGACACTGTTAAACGCGAATTGCGGGCACAGGACGCGTGCCGTGTTGTGCCCGGCGAACAGCGCGGACACACCGGCGATGATGCCAAAACGCGGTGACCAGTTATATTCAATGGCCGGGGCGACCATCCAGTCCCCTGACCCGTCGCCGGTGGTGCGTATCAGGCGGCCCTGTGCATTGCGGCCATGGATATACGCCCCATCGGCCCAGTCCCGTGCAAGGTCCATTGCAAGGACCCATTTCTGATTGATGCCATATTCCAGTGAAAATCCGCTTTCACCATACATGCCGGGATGTGCCGCGCCCCGGAAACCTGACGTCGTGCCGTAACTGCTGGTGTTGGTGATGCGTGCGGCACCCAGCGCGTGGCGCCATGTGCCCCATACCCGCAACCGCAGGGCATGATGACCGGGCAGGACGTAAGTCGATTGTTCCGTCAGGGCAAGACGGAACGTATAGGCCCCACTGCCCACGCCATCCTCGCTGCGGCCAAGGTTGCGGTAATCCCCGGTGGGAAAGGCCACACCGGCAAAGATGCTGAGTGCCGGGATGAGGCGGCGTGGATCAGCGTCAAGGTAGCGCCACATCACATCGACGGGCACATCCCCTATTTTCGCGCCGCTTGTGGTGTCGCCATGTTTTCGCCACCCGTAACTGAGGGTAGGGGTGGTCTGGATGCTGATCGCATTGGTGATGGCGTATTTGTACAGCGTGAAATTCGAAATTTCGTGCATCCCGTCATGGATCGGCTGCCCATGCCCCCCGCTGTCGAGGAATCCCGTCGGTGTGCTGTAGGTGAAATAGGGTTCCCACGCGAAAACCCCCTTCTGCGTCAACGCGCCGGAGGGGGAGATGAGGGAGCCGGTATACCATTGTTCATAGGCGGGGGAGGGCACCTGTGATCCGCCTGCCGAACCATTGCCCGTGCCGGCCGCGTGCAGGGGCAATGCCGGCAGCACACCGCACAGGAGCACAAGGCACGCGCACAGCGCAGGCCGACAGGGGGCACCCGGGCGGGGGCGGCATCCTGCATGCGGCGTTGGGGCAACTCGGTGGTGTGTCTTTCCATGGCTGGCGCCATGGGGCGTGTGGGCAGGCAATAGACTGACTCGGGTTCGCCGGGCTGGCATTGGAGCCCGTGCGGAAAACCGGGCGGGCATATCCGGGGGCATGAGGGGGGCTGCGGTGTCGTGTCGGTTTTACGGCATCATGATCTGTCTTGCCCCGTGCCACATATCCGCGATCCTCCCCGGCATGGCGGGGAGGAAAAGATAAAATACGCAATGGAACAAGAGTTTAAAAAGGTATGGCTGCCATTTGCCCCTGCATGCTGATTTTATTTGCGTCGCAGCATGCACCAGCCCAGCACGAGGATGACGCCAATGACCGGAATGGCCGCGATCGTGCTTGTGCCCGCAGGATAATCGCAGAGCATCAGGAACAGCACACAGCCCAGAAAGCCAAGAGAAAGCCACGCGGTAAGCGGCGCACCGGGCATGGGAAAGCCGGTGGGCGCGATTTCGCCACGGTTGATGGCCTGTCGCAACCTGATCTGGCTGAGCAGGATGAAGCCCCAGGTGCTGATGATGCCGACCGAGGCGAAGTTAAGGACGATTTCAAAGACCTGGCTGGGAACCACGTAATTCAGCACCACCCCCACAAGGTAGATCGCAACCGTCAGCCCGATCCCCGCCGCCGGTACGGAATTACCGTTCATATAGGACAGGAAACGCGGCGCCGTGCCGCCAAGCGACATGGCGCGTAACACTCGGCCGGTGGAATACAGGCCGGAATTCAGGCTCGACAGGGCGGCGGTCAGCACGACGATGTTCATGACCGTGTCAATGCCCGGAATGCCCAGCGCCTGAAAAAACGTGACGAACGGGCTGGTGCCCGCATGATATGCCGTCCATGGCAACAGGCAGACCAGCAGGATGACCGAACCGACATAAAACAGGCCAATCCGCCAGATCACGCTGTTGATGCTGCGCGGCAGGAAGGTGCGCACGTCTTCGCATTCGCCTGCGGCAGTACCGATCAGTTCAATGCCGGAATAGGCAAAGACAACCCCCTGCATCAGGATCAGCGCGGGGATCAGCCCATGGGGAAACAGTCCGCCATTTTCCGAAATCAGGTGCAGTCCGGTCCCATGCCCGCCGACAGGCATGCGCAGGCCCAGCACGGCCGCCCCCACGATCAGGAACAGCGACAGCGCCACCACCTTGATAAGGGAGAACCAGAATTCCATTTCCCCGAACCATTTGACGCCGATCATGTTCATACTGGTGACGATACCCAGCGCGCCAAGGGCGAACACCCATTGCGGCACATGTTCGAACGTGCCCCAGAAATGCATGTACAGTGCAACGGCGGTGATATCGACAATGCCCGTCATGGCCCAGTTCAGGAATGACAGCCATCCTGCGACGAAGGAGGCCTTCTCGCCCAGAAATTCGCGCGTGTAGGAGACGAAGCTGCCGCAAGTGGGGCGATACATCACCAGTTCACCCAGGGCGCGCAGGATCAGGAACGAAAAGAACCCGCACACCAGATAGACGATCGCAAGCGACGGGCCTGCGATCTGCAGGCGTGATCCCGCACCCAGAAAGAGGCCGGTGCCGATCGCCCCACCAATGGCGATCATCTGGATCTGACGTTTGCCAAGCCCTTTGTGATATCCTTCATCATCCCCATCCGGCAGGATATGTACGTCGTCTTCGGGGGCGGTTCCGGGAGGGATCATGCGTTTGTTTCCGATTGCCGATATGGGGTGAGGGCAGGGGACGAAAGGTTTTTTTCCCTTGCGATACGATAAAGGACAGGGGCCAGCGCGGCCTTCAGGTCCGGGGGATGATGGCTGTTGCGCGGTGGTGGCGGGGGTGCGGTCGCTGCGATCCGTTCCAGCAGGAGGTCGCGCGCACGGGTCGTATCGCCTGCGCACATCGCCTCCACGATCGCGACATGCGCCGCATACACGATGCGGGCCGCCTGTATCGTGGGCGTCCCGTGCGCAAGGCTTGAACGCGCCATCAGCGAACGCATGGTCTCGGTCATGGCCGGGTTGCAGATCAGGCGTGTCAGGCAGACATGGAAATCCGCCAGCATGAAGCACACATGGCTGATGTCGCCATCATCCAGCGCGGCCTGCTGCTGCGCCAGGTGATGGCGCACAAAGCCCGCAGCCTGTGCCGACAGGGGAACCGTCAGGTGCAGGATGCCCGCCTGAATGATCCGCCGTGCCTCACATGTTGCGTGGATTTCGTCGCATCCCTGTTCGGGGATGAACCATCCGCGCTTTGCCACCACGTTGACAAGCCCGCGTGCCTCCAGCCTGACGAGGGCCTCGCGCACGGTCGCGCGTGACGCCCCGAAGGCGAAGGCAAGTCGCCCCTCGCTCAGGCAGGTACCGGGCACAAGGCGGCGCGCCATGATGGCACGCAGCATAACGCGCTCGATATACACGGGAAAAACTTCGTTCATTGTCCTGGCGTGTTGTTCCGGGTTGCGCTCGAACTTGTCAGACATCTTCATGTCTGACAAGGGGAGCTTTCGATCGGGGGGCAGCGTGGGCCGCGACAACAAATTGTGCCCCCCGGTGGGGTACGGTATCGAGACGGGGCCAGCGCGACGCCATCCCCGCCGGGGACGGTTCAGGGCGTGGCATGCGCGACGGCGTGGATCATGGGGTGCGATGGTGGTGCGCGGACTGCTTTTTATGTTTCTGTTCCTTTTCGGGACGCTGTGCGCAGCCCGGGCGGAGGATGAGCGTTTTGACGCCGATGAACTGGCGTCCGGCGCCCCCCATTATTTCGTGCTGCGTGCGACCGATGCCCGGACCACGCGCATGACCGGCGACGTGCGGATGTCGGAAACGGCACTGGATTTCACCAACGGCAGCAGGATGGACGTACAGCCCGTCGATACGAATGTGGAAGATGGGCTTGTCTATCGTGTGCTGGACGAAGAAAATCCCCTCATGCCCTCAGGTCGCCCGCTCTGCCCCGCGCCGCTGCATCCTCTCTATCTGGTCTTTGGCAGTGCGGATGCCCATGCGACACAGGAACAGCCGCGTTCCGATACCTATCAGATGACGTTGTTCTGTGGGTCGCGGGCATTGGATTTCGCGCTGGTGGACCCGGCGCGGCGCGCAGCGGTGCTGACCTATCGCCGGACAACGGACAGCAACTGGGCCAACTCCTCGGATGAAGGGGGGTATGTGCGTGGGGAGGTGGAGGCCCATTGCAGGGCAACCCATCCCCCCGGCATATCCGGCGAACAGGTGTGCATACAGCGCGAGGAGGAAGCCTATCGCCAGATCCTGCTCCTCAAGGCACCGTCTGACGCCCTCAAACGCTGTGGTTCCTATGTGACGGCGCGTGCATCGCATACGCAGGGCGATGACGTCAGCTTTGTCAGCATCCAGCATTGTCTGGGGCTGCGTGACAGCCGTGCGGTGTTCGATTACTGCGCGATGCGGATCACGGGGCAGAAGCGCGCCAGCGATACGACATTCTGGGATGCGCAGCCCGAGCAGGCGCATGGGATTTCCGTGTGTTTCAACGCGCTGGCCGCCCGGCAGGGCCATAATTGACCTGACAGGCCCTGAGGCAGGGATGGGCAATAAAGGCTTGCGGCGATCATTTGCTTTTGGGGATTTGCCAAACGTCGCGTTCGCTTAACGTATTATCAGGGTTGCTGTCTCAAACAGCCCCTTTTTTTAGAGACTGTTTGAAAAGTCAGTCGCGATAACATACTGAAATTATAAAGGTTTCTGGTGAAGCTTTTTCTAAAAAGCTTCAGAAGAC
>NZ_BANE01000110.1 GCF_000964405.1 Novacetimonas hansenii JCM 7643 | reverse complement strand
ATTTCAGGATGTTATCGCGCCTGACTTTTCAAACAGTCTCTTAATGAATGAAATAGGCAGGTATAGGCACCGGAATTGACGGGTTTCCCAAGGGGGGGGCGGCAGGATCGGGTTTTTGTGTCAATCGGGAACGTTTCCATCTGATGTGATTTTTTCAGAATACGAAGTTTCCCAAGGATTTTTGAAAAAAGATTGACCGGGAACCTTGATGATTTCAGTGGCGCGGCCCTGCCTTTTCAGGTGGCGTCTTGCCATGCATACGCTTTGTTATTGAATGGGTGGGTACTCTTTCCGTTTCCTGATCGCCTGCCCGCCGGGCCGGAGGCGGATGCGGTGGGGAATGGGGGGACGTGCCATAGGATGGTCATCCCCGCGCCTTGTTCTGATCCGGGTTCTGGCGGATGATTGTGATGAAACAGGATCGACAGTGGAAAGACAGTAATATGAAACCCATCAGACTTGTGCCGGTGCTGGCAATGGCTGGCGCGTTGTGCGCGTGTGTCGGTCCGGGTGGGCCGGGCGGGTACGGCGGCAATTATTACGGCGGATATGATTATTACAGCGGGTATGGCGGTTATGGCGGCTATTACACGCGTGATTATTATGGTGGTTATCCGTCCTATGGCGATCGTGGGCGTGGCCGTGGTGGCCCAGGTGGCGGTTTTGGTGGTGGCCGTGGCGGCGGTTTCGGCGGCGGCAGGCAACCCGGTGGCCCCGGTGGTGGCGGCGGCGGCGGTCCGGGGGGCGGC
>NZ_BANE01000111.1 GCF_000964405.1 Novacetimonas hansenii JCM 7643 | reverse complement strand
TATAATTTCAGGATGTTATCGCGCCTGACTTTTTAAACAGTCTCTAATGGGATTTTGGCGTCATGATCATCATTACAGGCGGCGCGGGGTGTATCGGGTCGTGCCTGCATCAGGCGTTGCAGGCGCGGGGGGAACAGACCGCCATTGTCGATTCGCTGGGTAATGGCGGGAAATGGCATAACCTGTGCAAGCATGTGCCGGATTTCCTGATCGCACCGGCAGACCTGGATGCTTTCCTCGACAGTCGACCTGACGTGACGGCGGTTTTCCATCTCGGCGCGGTCAACGACACCACCGCCACTGATGGCGACATGGTGTGGCGCACCAATGTGGACCTGTCGCTGCGCCTGCTGGAATGGTGCACGCATGAAGAAGCCCGCTTCATTTATGCATCATCCGCCGCGACATATGGTGCGGCGGACCGGGCGGGAATGTTTTCCGATGATCCGGCGCACCTGCACACGCTGCGCCCCAACAGCCTGTATGGATGGTCCAAGCACGCATTCGACTGCCTGTTGCAACGCCGCCTTGCGCAGGGCGACCTGCAGGGGCTGTCATGGGCGGGGCTGAAGCTGTTCAACGTCTATGGCCCCAATGAATATCACAAGGGGGCCATGGCCTCGCTTGTGCATGCGAAATACGTCGAACTACGTGCCGGTGGCCCGGCGCGCCTGTTTCGTTCCGACAGGCCGGACGTGGCTGACGGGCATCAGGCGCGTGATTTCATATGGGTGGGGGATGTGGTGTCGGTCATGTTGTGGCTGCTCGATCACCAGCATGTCCACGGGCTGTTCAATTGCGGGACCGGGGTGGCGCGCACCTGTCTCGACCTTGTGGATGCGGTGTGCGATGCGGCGCATGTCGCGCGGCGGGTCGAATTCATCGACATGCCTGCCGCCCTGCGCGGGCAGTACCAATCCTATACCTGCGCCGACATGACGCGCCTGCGCACGGCGGGTTACACACAGGCTTTCACCCCGCTTGCACAGGGTGTGGAACGCTATGTCCGTGCGTATCTTGCCGCTGCCGACCCGTATCTTTAAAGGGTTTGGGTATCGCCTCTTTTTGACATGATGACGCCTTCTGACCTTTGGGTTTGACAAAGCTCCGCCACGACATTGGGGAAATTCGCGATGGTGTGGGATTTTTCATGTCAAACGGATGTGGGGGATTGCCGGATGTGGCAGACCCAATAACATCTTGGGATTATGTGGGACCCTGGGAATGGATTTTCCGCGAACCTTCAGGTAACGCCGCCTTTGCCGCAGGTGGGGATGGCATCGGAAAACGTTTACTTTATTTATTATCAACGGCTTATTTTAATGAAGCAGGCACTGCGGCCCCGTGCCTGTAAAATCCCGATTGTGAAAGTCGCTGCATGCTGCCTGTCCTGATATTCCCGCAATTCGACCCGGTTATGGTGCATTTCGGACCGTTTGGCCTGCGCTGGTATGCGATGGCCTATATCGTGGCACTGGTGGTCGGGTGGCGCGTGGCGCGGCGCCTTGTGGCACTGGCACCACGTGCGGCGTCCGCGCTGCAGGTCGATGACTTCCTGACCTGGGCGACGCTGGGTGTGGTGCTTGGCGGCAGGCTTGGCTACATCCTGTTTTATCAGCCGGGATACTATCTGTCCCACCCGCTGGCGATCCTGGAGGTCTGGCACGGGGGAATGTCGTTCCATGGCGGGGCCGCAGGGGTCATTATCGCGCTGATCATCTTTACGTGGCGTAATAAACTCAGCTTCCTTGGCTTTTCGGACCGGATCACCACGGTAGTGCCCATCGGGCTTGGGCTGGGGCGGGTCGCCAATTTCATCAATGGCGAATTATGGGGGCGTGAGGCCCCGGCCACCCTGCCATGGGCGATGATCTTTCCCGATGCCGGGCCGGTGCCGCGCCATCCCTCCGAACTGTACGAGGCTTTTGCCGAAGGGCTGGTGCTCTTTACCGTGATGTGGCTGGTGTCACGCAGCCAGAAGGTGCGTGAACATCCCGGCTTCCTCGCGGGGCTGTTCCTGTTCGGTTATGCCATCGCACGCACGGTGTGCGAACTGTTTCGCGAACCGGACTCCTTTATCGGTTTCCTGCCGTTTGGCGTTACCATGGGGCAGGTACTGTGCGTGCCCATGGTGATCGGCGGGCTGGGGCTGATGCTCAATGCCTGCCTGCGTCCCGCGCGCACGGAGCTGATGCCCCCCGATGCCCCCGGGCTGGAGGAGGACGGGGACACCGCCCGATGAATGTTCCTGCCGCGCCTGTCCGGCTGGACCGTTTCATGGCCCGTGCCAATGCGGCGTATTACAGCGGGCGTGACCCGTTTGCCGATTTCATTACCGCGCCCGAAATCTCGCAGATGTTTGGCGAACTCCTTGGCGCATGGGTGGCGGTCACATGGCAGGCCATGGGCACCCCCACGCCCTTTGTCCTGGCGGAGGCCGGGCCGGGACGCGGGACGCTGATGGCCGATGCGCTGCGCCTGCTGGCGCGCGTGGCCCCCGCCTGTTACGCTGCGGCGCGGGTGCATATGGTCGAAACCTCCCCCCGCCTGCGTCAGGTCCAGGCCACGTCGCTGGCGCCGCATGTGGGGGTGTGTGCGCCTGTCTGGCATGATGCGGTGACAGGACTGCCACCGGGGGCGATGATCCTGCTGGCCAATGAATTCCTTGATGCGCTGCCCATCCGGCAGTTCGTGCGCACCGCGCGGGGATGGGACGAACGCAGTGTGGTGGGGGAGGTGTTCGTGACCGCCCCCGCCACTGACCTGCCTGCCGATGGCCCCCTTGCGACACGCGATGTGCCCGAAGGCGAGGTGCTTGAAACCTGCGAGGGCGCGCTTGGCATCGCGCGTCAACTCGGGCGGCGGCTGATGGATGGGATGGGGGCCGCGCTGTTCATTGATTACGGGTATGACGGGCCGGGATGGGGCGATACGTTGCAGGCCCTGTGCGATGGGCATCCGGCATGGCCGCTGGCCCGGCCGGGGATGGCGGACCTGACGGCGCATGTCGATTTTGCGGCATTCGGTATGGCCGCGCGCGCGGGCGGATGCACCACATGGGGCAGTGTGACACAGGGGGCATTCCTGTCGACGCTGGGCCTGTTTCCCCGTGCGCAGCAGCTTGCACGCAACCAGCCGCATGAGGTCGCACGCCAGATTGGCGAGGCCGCGCAGCGCCTTGCGGCGCCCGATCGCATGGGCGGCCTGTTTCGTGTCATGGCCCTGACATCGCCCGGCATAACCGGATTGGCGGGATTTGAGGGCTGCATGCCCACCGCGCCAACTTGCGCCGGTGGTGGCGGGAATGCTGGTCCAGCAGAAAGCGGCCAGGCGAAAGATTAAGTCCAGGGAAAGATTAAGTAAGGAAAAGGTAAGTTGGGAAAAGGCGGGCCGGAATACGGCGGACAGGCAACGGGCGGATGATGCAAATGGCGGGGAAGGGGCAACTGGAAGACGATCAGCTGGATGGGGCGATCGTGCGGGCCGGGGCGCTGGGTCATGTGCCACATGGGTTTTTCACCCGCCTTGGGGGGGTATCGACCGGGCCATATGCATCGCTGAACTGCTCCATGCGCAGTGGCGATAATCCTGCCGCCCTGCGTGAAAACCGTGCACGGGTCGCACGCGCGGTGGGGGTCGCGCCAGAACACCTTCTTGGTGTGACGCAGGTCCATGGCCGTGATGTGATCAGCGTCAGCGCACCATGGGCCGAGGGACAGGGCGCGTCGGCAGATGCCATGGTATGCGCCCGTCCCGGCCTTGCACTGGGGGTCATTACCGCTGATTGCGCACCGGTTCTGTTTGCTGATGTGCGGGGGCAGGTGGTGGGGGCCGCACATGCCGGATGGCGTGGCGCCGCCGCTGGCGTGCTGGAGGAAACGGTTGCTGCGATGTGCGCGCTGGGAAGCCGGGCGGCCGATATCCGTGCCGTGGTCGGCCCCTGTATCGCGCGTGACAGTTACGAGGTCGGGGCTGACATGCGGGACGCGGTGCTGGCGCTGGACGGTGCGGCGGGTGCGTTTTTCACCCCCGCGCGGCGGGAGGGGCATGACCAGTTCGACCTTGCCGCCTATTGCGTGGCGCGCCTGCATCGTGCGGGCGTGGGGGTGGCGCGGGCGCTGGGGATTGATACCCTGACGGACGAGGGCCGGTTCTTTAGCCATCGCCGCCGCACGCTGGCGGGGGGCGGGAAGATCGGGCACCAGATTTCAGTAATCACCGTGCCCCATGTATGATGCCGCAATGAGGGTAAAGTTTTTCAGGCATGGCGTGATGGCCCTGACGATGTCGGGCCTGTGCCTCCTTGCCGGGTGTCTCGACGTGCCGCATCCGTTCCGTCGCACTGGCCTGTCGCAGCTTTCTGATGCGCCGCCCGCACGACTTGCGGTGCCGTTGCCCACGCAGGCGCTGCTGGTCAACATGGCCGCGCAGACATGGCAGAAGGACATGGTTGCCGCGATGCTGGACCAGTCGGTTCCCGCCGTGGGGCAGGCCGCGAAAAATGGTGACTGGTGGTTACGCATGACCGCCACACTTGAAGGGAACATGGTCGTCCCGACCTATGCCGTGATCACCCCGAAAGGGGAGGTCCGGGGGCAGGTCAAAGGGGCGCCCGTGCCCGCCGCGTCGTGGTCTGGCGGGTCTGATGCGGTGATGATGGCATCGGCGGGACAGGCCGCGCCAGAGGTCGCGACCCTGCTGACCGGTATTCAGGCCGCCCAGATGCAAAAAGACCCGAGCAGCCTGAAAAATCGGCCCGCCCATGTGTTTTTCCAGGGGGTGAGGGGCGCGCCGGGTGATGGGAATGCAGCACTGGCCCGGGCATTTTCCGCATCGTTGCGCGATGCCCACGATCAGGTCCAGCATACGCAGGGCGGTGCCGATTTTACCGTCCTGTGTACCGTGGTCGTAACACAGTTGCCCGCGCCCGGTCCGGCACGTCAGCGCCTGACGCTGACATGGCGTGTGACCGACCCCCATGGCAAGGAAGCCGGGGCCGCGACGCAGATCCATGATATCGCCGCGCATGCGCTTGACCGGAAATGGGGCGATGCCGCCGAAGCCGCGGGCGAGGAAGCCGCCGGGGGCGTGCGACAGATCATCTCGCGCTATTCCGGGCGGGATAACGTGCCGCTTTCTGCGAATGCCGCCACCGTTACGGCCCCGCCTGCCGCGAGTCCGCCCATCGTGCATTCAGCCGCCCCACCACATCCCGTGACCCGGCATGTGCCTGCCATGGCGGAGTCGCCCGTGGCCTCTATCCCCGCGGCCTCCACCCCTGCGGCCTCGACCCCCGTGATATCGACCCCAGTGGCGCCAGCTTCGGTGGCGCCAGTTCAGGTGGTGCCAACCCCGGCGGTGACGGCGTCACCGGCCCCGGTTGCCCGTGTTGCCCCTGCTGCTCCTGTCCCGGTCGCCCCTCCTGTTCCTGTGCCCCCTGTCCCTGCCGCTCCTGCCACACCGCCTGTGGTGGCCAGAGCCACCGCCGTTCCTGCTGTTGCTTCTGTCCGGGCTGCTGCGGTTGTGGTCTCTCCTGCCGCATCACCCGTGATGGTCCCCGCGACGGCGGTGCCGACGATACCGCCATCCGTACCGTCACCCGTGCAAGCATCCGTTCCGCCTGCCCAGGCCGTATCGACACAGGTTCCATCTTCCGTATCGTCCGCCACGCCGTCCACCGCCACACCCGTCACCGTGCCTGCGCGGCACCTGCCGGGGGTGACCCTGCCACCGCGATAACCGCCCGGCGGCAGGTGTGGCTGTCACGCCACGTTGGGGATGTGTGTTTATGATGCAGGTCCGCGTTGATGTGTTCTGGCCGCACTTCGGGGCGGTGCGGTGGTGACACGGACTGGCGCGATTGCTAGAACCCGGCCCATCCATGCAAACGGAAGTGCCCTGCACGGTCGCTCCGCCTCACGTCGTCCGGGAACGTCGCAAGATGAAAATCGTCGCCTGTAACAGTAATCTGCCCCTTGCTGAAAAAGTTGCGGTCGAACTGGGGATGCCCTTGTGCGACGTGACCGTCCGTCGCTTTGCCGACATGGAAATCTTTGTCGAGATCCATGAAAACGTGCGTGGCGAGGATGTGTTTGTCATCCAGAGCACCTGCTCGCCCACCAATGACAACCTGATGGAACTGCTGATCATGCTCGATGCGCTGCGTCGTGGCTCTGCCCGGCGCATCACGGCGGTCATGCCTTATTTCGGTTATGCGCGGCAGGATCGCAAATCCGGCCCCCGCACCCCCATCAGCGCAAAACTTGTGGCGAATATCCTGGTGGAGGCCGGTGCCAACCGCATCCTGACGATGGACCTGCATGCTATGCAGATCCAGGGATTTTTCGACGTCCCGGTGGATAACCTTTATGCCGCCCCCCTATTTACCCGCGATATCAAGGGCCGCATGGGGCTGGAGGCGCCGTTGCCGTATGAGGCCCCGGAACTCAATATCCCCGGCGGACCGCATAACCTGATGATTGTCTCCCCCGATGTGGGGGGCGTGGTGCGTGCGCGGCAACTGGCGCAGCGGCTGAATGTGGACCTTGCCATCATCGACAAGCGGCGCGAACGCGCTGGCGTGTCGGAGGTGATGAATGTGATCGGTGATGTGCGCGGACGATACTGCGTGCTGGTTGATGATATCGTCGATAGTGGCGGGTCGCTGTGCAATGCGGCGGAGGCCCTGATGCGCCATGGCGCCGCTGCGGTGGAGGCATATGTGACCCATGGCGTCCTGACGGGCGGTGCAGTCAGCCGCATCGGGCAGTCCCCGTTGCAGATGCTGACCCTGACCGACAGCATTGCCAAGACGGAGGACGTGCGCCAGTCGCATAATATCCGCCAGATCAGCACGGCCAACCTGCTGTCCCGCGCCATGCGTGCGGTGTCGGATGAAAGTTCTGTGTCGTCCCTGTTTGACTGATTGGACTGATTTGACTGATTTAACTGGGGCCACCGGACGGTGGGGGCCTGTGTGACGGGCACGGTCTGACGGGCACGGTCTGATGGGCCGGCGTCATGATGCAGGATTTATTTCATAGTATGTCACGGGGTTGAATTGACCCGGCAATGGGTGAAGGCTATCGCCGGGACAGCCAATCAGGAAGGAACCTGCTGATGACGGACCTGCTCGCCCGGCCATACTGGTATCTGCGACATGGGGAGACGGACTGGAATGCCGAGGGGCGTTCACAGGGCCGGACCGACATCCCGCTCAATCCCACGGGGGAGGCGCAGGCGCGGCAGGCGGGGCTGGTGCTGGCGCGGCATCTGGGGGAACATCCCATCGCGCGCATTGTCTCTTCCCCGCTGGGGCGTGCGCGGCGTACGGCGGAAATCGTGGCGCAGGTCCTTGCGGAACATGGTGCGCCGCTGTTCCAGGTGGACCTTGATGACGGGCTGAAAGAAGTCTGTTTCGGCGACCAGGAAGGCAAGCCGATGGGCAATTGGTACGATAGCTGGATCGCGGGGGAATACACGCCTGTGGATGGCGAAAGCTTTGCCGAACTGCGTGAACGCGCGGTTTGCGCCATCAACCGCGCGACCGAGGCCCCCGGCGTACCGCTTGTGGTCTGTCATGGCGGCATGTTTCGTGCCCTGCGCGCGGCAATGGGGTTGAAGCCCAACGTACGCCTGCCCAATGCAACGCCCATGTGGGCGCAGCCCGCAGGTCCCGCACAGCCATGGGAACTGACCGCCGTTTCCTGACACCGCTCTTCGCGTTTCGCGGGCCATTGCGCCACGCGACCGCCGTTTCAAGGTGATGTGGTGGCCGTAAGACCCATCCCCGATGACGGAAGGGCAGGATGCGTATCGTGCGCTCCACATTGCCCGGCCCGATGGGGTAAAAATGCCTGTCCACATTGCATCGCGCAGCCTTTTCCGTTAAAGGCCGCGCACGCGCTGGCACCCCTGGAGGCTGGCGCGCCTTGTGATTCAGGAGCAGACAAGTGACCAAATTCACGAAAATCGATGTTTCTTCGCGCGCGAAGGCTGGTAAGGGGGCAGCGCGGGCGACGAGACGTGCCGGGCTTGTTCCCGGTGTTATCTATGGCGGCAAGCAGGAAGCCGTGCTGATCGCGCTCGACCCGCGTATCGTGGCCCGCGAACTGCACAAGCCGGGCTGGCGTTCGCGCATCTATGACATCTCCATCGATGGCAGCAAGACGGAGCATGCGCTCCTGCGTGAAATCCAGTTGCACCCGGTATCCGACGTGCCGCTGCATGTTGACTACCAGCGCCTTGCCGAAGGGCAGAAGGTACATGTGGAAGTCTCCATCACCTTCACCGGTGAAGAAGTCTCCCCCGGTATCAAGCGTGGTGGTGTGCTGAACATCGTGCGTCATACCGTGGACGTCGTGGCCGACCCCGCCAACATGCCCGAGGGCTTCAGCGCGGATCTGTCAAAGCTCGACATCCATGACAACGTGCGTTGGGAAGACCTCAAGGGTACGGAACATGTGACCCCGGTCCAGCATATCCCGAACTTCGTCATCGCCACCATCGCCGCACCGACGGTCGAGGCCGACGACGCGGGTGGTGACGCCGCGGCCGCGGACGCCGCGGGCTGATCGCGCGAACCTGACACGACTGGACAGACGCCATGCTCCTTTGGACCGGATTGGGAAACCCCGAACCGGGGATGAGCCGGAATCGCCATAATGTCGGGTTCATGGCCGTTGACCGGATCGCCGAACGCCACGGGTTCGCCCCGTGGCGCAAGCGCTTTCGCGGTGAAGTCAGCGAAGGGCAGATTGGCCGCCACAAGGTCATGCTGCTCAAGCCGCTGACCTATATGAATCTTTCGGGTGAAAGTGTTCAGCAGGCGGCGGCGTTTTACAAGCTGTCGGCCGATGCCATCACGGCATTTCACGACGAACTGGACCTTGCCCCCGGCCGTATCCGCGTCAAGCGCGGTGGCGGGGCGGCAGGGCATAACGGGCTGCGGTCCATGGACCGCATGCTTGGCACACAGGATTACTGGCGTGTGCGGATCGGCATCGGCCATCCTGGCACCCGCGAACGGGTGACGGGGCATGTGCTGGGCGATTTTTCGCGCGATGACCGGCTGTGGCTCGATCCCATGCTTGATGCGCTGTCGGATACGGCGGCAATCCTTGCGGACGGGCAGCCGGAACTGTTCATGACCAGAATGGCCAGCCACACGGGGGAATAGGGGATATGGGCTTCAACTGCGGGATCGTGGGGCTGCCGAATGTCGGCAAGTCCACGCTGTTCAATGCCTTGACCGAAACGGCGTCGGCACAGGCGGCGAATTACCCCTTCTGCACGATCGAGCCGAATGTCGGCCGCGTTGCCGTGCCTGACCCGCGGCTGGCGGAACTGGCGCGTATCGGCAAGTCGCAGAAGATCCTGCCGACCAGCCTTGAATTCGTCGATATTGCGGGTCTGGTGCGTGGCGCGTCGCGTGGCGAAGGGCTGGGGAACCAGTTCCTTGCCAACATCCGCGAGGTGGACGCCATTATCCATGTCCTGCGCTGTTTCGAGGATGATGACATCACCCATGTCGAGGGTGGGGTCGATCCGCTGCGCGATGCGGAGATCATTGAAACCGAACTGATGCTGGCCGATCTCGAGTCGTTGGAAAAACGGATCGTGGCGCTACAGAAAAAGGCGCGCGGCAATGATCGTGAGGCCGCAGCCCAGGTCGAATTGATGGAGCCGTTGATCGCGGCCCTGCGTGAGGGACAGCCCGCGCGCACCGCCATTCCCGCCGGACAGGAAGAGGCGGTGCGCCGCCTGAACCTGATGACGTCCAAGCCGGTGCTGTATGTCTGTAACGTGGACGAAGGCTCTGCCGCGACGGGCAACGCATTTTCCGACAAGGTCCGTGCCCGCGCCGAAGCCGAAGGGGCGGCCGTGGTCATCGTGTCTGCTGCGATCGAGGCCGAAGTCAGCCAGCTGGGCGCGGAAGACCGTGCCGAATTCCTTGATGGGCTGGGGCTGAGTGACAGTGGCCTCGACCGTGTCATCGCCGCAGGGTATCGCCTGCTGGGCCTGAGCACCTACTTCACGGTCGGGCCAAAGGAAACGCGCGCATGGACCATTACGGCCGGGATGCGCGCGCCGCAGGCCGCCGCCGTCATTCACAATGATTTTGAACGCGGGTTCATCGCCTGCGAAACCGTTGCGTATGACGACTATATCCAGTGCAATGGCGAGGCTGGCGCCAAGGAAGCTGGCAAGCTGCGAATCGAGGGACGTGATTATGTGGTGCAAGATGGTGATGTCTTGCTGTTCCGCTTTAACGTCTGATGCATGGTGCGATGTGGTCCGCATGGCCCGCATCGCGCATTGAATGACAGGGAAACCCAAGGGCATGACCATTTCCGCGACATCCACCCCCATGGATCATGCCCCGCTTTCCCCGACGGCCGCGACAGTGGTGGCCGATATGGCGCGCCGTGCCCGCATCGCAGGTCGCGCATTGGGCCATAGCAGCACAGCACAGCGTAACGAGGCCCTGTGCCAGGCGGCGGCCGCGCTGCGGGCGGTCCGGGCCGAGCTGCTGGCGGCCAATGCGCGCGATGTCGCGGCGTTTTCTGGCGCCGCGTCCTTTCGTGACCGCCTGACCCTTGATGCGGCACGGGTCGAGGCGATGGCGAAGGGGCTGGAGGATGTCGCGAAATTGCCCGACCCGTTGGGGCGGGTGCTGTCCGAATGGACGCGCCCCAACGGATTGAAAATACGCCGTGTCGCAACCCCGGTTGGCGTGATCGGCATGATTTATGAAAGCCGCCCGAATGTGGGGGCGGATGCCGCTGCTTTGTGCATCAAGTCGGGCAATGCGGTGATCCTGCGTGGCGGGTCCGACAGCATCCACAGTGCGCGTGTGATCCACGGTGCGATGCAGGCCGGGCTGCGGGCTGCGGGCCTGCCGGTGGATGCGGTGCAGATCCCCCCCGATACGGACCGGCGCCATGTGGCCGACATGCTGGCGGCGTCGGGCCTGATCGACCTGCTGATCCCGCGTGGGGGCAAGTCATTGGTGGAGCGTGTGTGCCGTGAGGCCCGTGTCCCTGTCCTGTCGCATGCCGAAGGATTGTGCCACACCTATGTCCATGCCGCCGCCGACCTTGAAATGGCGCGGCGCATCGTTCTGAATGCCAAGATGCGGCGCACGGGCATCTGTGGCGCGACGGAAACGCTGTTGATCGACAATGCGATCGCCCCGGTGCTTCTGCCCGGACTGGTGGAGGATCTGGCGACGAAGGGATGTGCGTTCCGTGCCGATGCGCGCGCGCGCGCCATCGTGCCCGACCTGCCCCCCGCGACTGCGCAGGATTTTGCCACCGAATGGCTGGATGCGGTCATATCGGTTGCGGTGGTGGACGGGATTGATGACGCGCTGGCCCATATCGTGCGTTATGGAAGTTCCCATACCGAAGCGATCATCACCGAAGATGCGCACGCCGCGACCCGGTTCCTGAATGAAACCGACAGTGCGGTGGTGATGTGGAATGCCTCCACCCAGTTCTGTGACGGGGGGGAATTCGGGTTTGGTGCGGAAATTGGCATCGCCACCGGGCGTTTTCATGCCCGCGGCCCCGTCGGGTTGGAACAGTTGACCACGTTCCGGTACGAAGTGATCGGCACCGGTCAGGTCCGTCCCTGACGCGTTATGATGGCTGTGTCATGACGGGGGCCTCTGCGACCATTCCCGTGCGTGGGGACCGTCGCCGCGCATCAATCGGGCTGCTGGGTGGGTCGTTCAATCCCATCCATGATGGGCATATCCAATTGGCCTGCCGGGCGTTGCGCCAGCTTTCCCTGGATCAGGTATGGTTGCTGGTGTCGCCGGGGAATCCATTGAAACCCGTGGCGGGCATGGCCCCGCAGGCACAGCGGCTGGAGCAGGCCCGCAGGCGTGTCGCCCCGTTCGGGCGGCGGATCATCGCCACCGATATCGAAGGCCGCATGGGAACCCGGTACACCATTGATACGATTACGCAGTTGCGACGCCGTTTCCCATGTGCCCGCTTTGTCTGGCTGATGGGGGCGGATGGCCTGGCGCAGATGGCATGCTGGCGGCGATGGCGGCGGATCATGCAGCTTGTGCCCGTCGCGATTTTACCGCGTCCGGGATATAATCCGGCGGCGTTGCGCGGGCAGGTGGCGCGATATATGGCGTCATCACGTCGCCCCGCGCGTGAGGCGCCGGTACTGACACGATATGGGGGATGCGCATGGGTCTTTCTTCCCGCGCCGCAGAACGCTATATCAGCGACAGAAATACGTGCATCGGGCCACCGCCCGGCCTAGCCATGCCTGACGGGCATGCGCAGGCACCCCGACAGGAGTGAGAGCCATCATCAGGAAGCCTTCAGCCGAAACGGGTGCAAAACGCCGTACGGGCACCAAGACCACCGTCGCGTCTGCAACCCCGCTGGGTGGTGCGATCACCGCGCCGGGAACCCCGCGCAAGAAAGCCGCCGTGGCAGGCCCCGCCGCATCGGAGCAGCGTGAGCCGGTGATCGACCCCATGGTCGAAACCTATCTGGACATCATCACGAACAGCCTTTCCGATGACAAGGGAGAGGATATCGTCGTGCTGGACCTGCGTGGGCGTGCGGCTTTTGCGGATCGCATGGTGATTGCCACCGGCGTGGCCGACCGTCAGATTTCGGCCATGGCATCCCATATCGAGCGCAAGTTGCGTGAAGTCGGGTTGAAGCGGGTCCTGATCGAGGGCGCCAATGGTTCTGACTGGGTGCTGATTGATGCGGGTGACATCATTGTCCACCTGTTCAAGGCCGAAGCGCGCGAGATGTATGGTCTGGAACGGATGTGGGGCAAGGAACTCGACATTCCCCCCGAAGAACCTGCCGACCCGTTGGGCTAGGCAGTATTGCTGCATATGATCGCCATCGGGCGGATGAAGGATCGGGTCGAAAAGGATCTGTTCAACCGCTATGCCGACCGCCTTTCCCCGCGCCTTAAACTGACGGAACTGCCCGAAGGGCGCGGTGCGGCGGGGGAGGCCAAGCGGCGCGAAGGGCAGGCGCTTCTGGCCGCACTTCCACCGCGTGCGCAGGTCGTGGCGATGGATGAGGGGGGCAGGACCTATGACAGCCTGTCTTTTGCGCGGGCGTTGGAACGCTGGATGGGCCTGTCACGTCCCATCTGTTTCCTGATCGGTGGTGCAGAAGGGCTTGATGGCTGCGTCATCGAACGCGCGGATGAGACCTTGTCACTGGGACAGATGACGTGGCCGCATATGCTGGTGCGGGGCCTGCTGGCGGAACAGCTTTATCGGGCACGGGCGATCGCGACGGGCCATCCCTATCATCGGGCGGGTCGACCGGGCTGATTATTCTCTCTTGATGGGGATAAAAGTTCTGGGATGCCGACTTTTTAAAAAAAGTGGCGTCTTTTGAAGCGTTCTCAGAAAAAAGCTTCACCAAAAACTTCTGGATGATATCGGGCGGCCTTCAGGCGGTCATGCCCGCACGGGCAATGCCCTGTCGCCGTGGTCTCGTATCAGGAGGTTCGCGCGGTCCCGGTTATTCCCAGGAACGGTTGGGCGCGTCGTCTTCAAAGGCGAGGGAGGAGGAATCCGCTGAAACGGGTTCTGGGGCTTCCGCGATTTCCGTCACCGCATGATGGCCCTTGCGGCTGGTGGCGACAGGCTGGCGGGCAACCTGCTGATAGGCGGTCATCATGTCGGCCTGCTGGCTGCTGTTTTCACGTCCGCTCCCTTCGGGGCGGCCATAAATGAAGCCATAGGTGGGATAGATGCTGCCAAACGCACCGTTGCGGCTGTTCAGGGCAACGCGCACGGCGGACCAGTCATTGTTCGGCGAAACGTCGATGACGGATACATTCCGGCTGACACCGCGCTGGCCCCAGTGTGACTGATCAATGATGACCGTCCGGCTGTCGACCAGTTGCCGGACAACGGCGACATGGCCAAGGGGCATCCGGCGCGTGGCGCGGAAGTTCAGGACGCTTCCTTCCTCCGGCGTGTTGCCACGGGCATAACGACCTGCGGCATTGTGCCACCAGTCGGCCGCGTTGCCCCGGATCATCACATTGGACGCGCTCTTGGCGAAGGCGACGCACTGGATGACATGACCGGTTTCATGACGGTGCGTGCGATAGGAAGCGTGATGCACGCCACTGCGATGTGTGGTGGAGGCATGCGTCGCGCGGGATGCTGCATGATGAATGGTGCGGGCCTGTGTGGTGCCCGATATCAGCAACCCGAAAGAGGCTGTAAAGACGGATAGGTAAAAGCCACGCTTCAGACTGCCGATCCGCATTCTCTTAAAGTCTCCGCCTCTGGGTTATGCCGTAAGGGGTCGTTGCATCCCGCCCATGTGAAGTAGCAAGCCGTTTGCAATCCTGACAAGCCTGCGTGGCGCATCTCGATCGCGAGTATGTAAGTTTTCGCAGAATAACCTGTCAAAAACGAAAAAATAGGAATTAATTCCTTAACTGGACTAAAAACATCTGCTTTCTCCAGCGCTTTTCACGGCTTTATGTCTTGATTCGCACTGCGCGAAGATCAGCATGTAGATACGAAGAGTGGCATAAATGTGACACCTGATTCGCGCCCCGCCACCCTTCGCCATGGTCTGCCGAAACGGATTATTTCGTGCAGATGATCATGATTTCGACACGTACGTCGGGGTGGGCCATCTTGGCTTCGACGCATGCGCGTGCCGGGGCGCCACCCTTGGGCAGCCATGCGCTCCAGACCTTGTTCAGGGCATCACGTTCGGTGATGTCCTTGACCCAGATCTGGGCCTGCAGCAGGCGTGTATTGTCGGTGCCGTGCGCTTCCAGTGCCGCGTCGATCTGTTCCAGGACGTCCTTGGTCTGTGCGGTGATGTCGGCGGACAGGTCACGCGCGACGAAGCCCTGCGTGAACAGGAAGCCGTGATATTCGACAACCTTTGACAGGATCTCGTTCGAATCACTGCGGATAATCTTGCTCATGTTTTTATTCCCTGTGTGAAAGATTTAAGGAACGTTGCCGCAACGGCTGCCCGTTCGCCCGTTTTGTGTGCCACGCCCGTTCCGCAGGTCAAGTCAGACCCGCAGGTCAGGAGACGAGCGACAGCATGGAAAACTGCGCCAGCCGTTCGGGCGTGTCGAAATCCGCGTGGATTTCCGGCCCCGCCGGCAATCGCCGCAGGTCATCGCCCATCTGGCGCAGCAGGTCGCGCGCGCCGCGATCGCCCTGCATCCGCAGCAGCGCGGGGAACATCCGCCGGTCCCACAGGACGGGATGGCCGCGCCTGCCGCCCTGCATCACGACCACCGCGGCGGGATGGCTGTCGTGATGGGTCTGGATCATGCGGTCAAGCAGTCCCGTCGGCACCAGTGGCATGTCACCAAGGCAGATGAGCGCCCCGCCCGCCCCCTCTGCCTGCGCGGCTGCGACGCCTGCGCGCAGGCTGGCGGACAGGCCGCATGCATGCCCGGCTGCGTGGATCAGGTGGGGCGGTGGGTGGCGGGGATCCATATAGGGCATGATCGCGTCACGTATATCGTGCGCGCGATGGCCCAGTACGACGATGATGCGCCGCGCGGTGCTGGCCTGTATGCGTCGGATGGTCGTGGCGAGCATGGGGCGGCCATCCGCATCGCGGGCCAGCAGCTTGTGCTGTGGAAATGTCCTGCGTGACTGTCCCGCGGCCAGGACGATGGCATCTATATCGCCCGGTATGGCTGCAATGTCCGCGATTCCGGGGGGCATGCCTGATCGGGTCATGCCCAGCCGGGATGATGCCCCAGCGGCGCGTTACGGCGGACCGCGACGATTTCCGCAAGGATGGACAGCGCGATTTCCGCAGCCCCGATCGCCCCGATCGCCAGCCCGACGGGGCCGTGGATGCGCCGGGCCTGATCGTCGGTAAAGCCATCTTCGCGCAATCGTTCCAGCCGCGATGCCTGTGTCTTGCGTGACCCAAGCGCCCCTATATAGAAAGCTGGCCCCTGCAGGGCATGGCGCAGCGTCGGGTCGTCAAGCTTGGCGTCATGGGTCAGGGTGACGATTGCGGTCTGGTTGTCGATGCACAGGTGGTCAAGGGCTTCGTCAGGCCATTGCGTATCCAGCGTGATGCCGGGGAAGCGTTCCGCCGTGGCCAGTTGCGTGCGCGGGTCAATGACCGTCACGGCAAAGCCCGCCGCCTGCGCCATGGGGGCCAGGACCTGCGCGATATGGACGGCGCCCACGATCATCAGGCGCGGCTGCATCGGGATCAGGTGCAAAAACCATGCCTCGTCATGTGCATCCGTATGGCGCAGGCTGCGTCCGGCATGAAAGGCCTGGCGTGCGGTTTCACGCAGGGAGGCGACGTGACGCGCATCCTCTGGCAACGCATCGGGTGCCTGCACGCCATCGGCCGTGCGGGTCAGGATGATGTGCCTGCCATCTGACAGACGTGTTGCAAGGATGACGGGACGACGCGCGCATCGCAGGGCAACAAGCCGCTCCAGCAGGTCAAGCCCCAGCGTGCCTGCGGGATGTTCGGGGGTGCGTATCGATTCGACATACACGTCGAGCAGTCCGCCACAGGCCAGCCCTACGGACCATGCCTCCTCGCTGCTGACGCCATAGGACAGGCTGCGCGGTTGCCCCTTACGCATGACCTCGCCCGCTTCCTCGATCACGGCGCCTTCGACGCAGCCGCCGCTGACCGATCCTTCGATCCGGCCCGTGGCGCTGATGCTCATCATGCTGCCGGCGGGGCGGGGAGAACTGCCCCATGTTGAGGTAACGCAGGCAAGGGCAGTGGCCTGTCCGGCGCGGGCCCACGCGATGGCGAGGTCCAGCGGATCGTGGGAGGTGAGGGTCTGTGTCATGGCAGGGCTACTCTATCAGCACGGATACGGGTGCGTCACCTGCTGGAAATCGCGTGCGTTCGTCTCCATGTTCGTGCTTGTGCACGCACTGGCGTGATGTGGTCATGGCCTCTGCGTTTCGTTTTATATCAAGGAGCTGATATTTCATGAGTTACATTGATCCCGTCTGGTATGTTGTGGCCGACAGCCTGCATGCGCGTATCCTCAAGCATGGTGAACATGGTCTTGCGACGATTGCCCATCTCAAGAGCGATGATGCGAAAGGCCCCACGGCGCCGCATGATGGTGCTTATGGCAAGGTGGTCGCGGCATATCTGAATGACGCCGTGCGCAAGAAGGAGGCACCGGGCCTTGCGATCGCCGCGCCGGGCGAAGTGATGCACCAGATCATTGCCCATCTGGATGTCGAGGCACGCCCCGCCGTGGTGGCAAAGCTGGAAAAGGATCTGACCAACATCCCAGACCATAATCTGGTTTCACACTTCGATATTCCTGCGACGGGATGGCCGCTGCCTAAAATCCGTTGATAAACGGTGGTCCCGTCTGTGTGTTTATGGCTCAATGACGGGACCATCCGGTCAACAGGACCCACAGGAGTAGTCCCGAGATGTCGCAACCCCCGTCACTTGCGCTGGAGGTCGTCGCGGTTACGGCCTTTGCCCAGAACTGTTCCATCCTGTGGGACAGGCGGTCACGTCACGCGGTTGTCGTGGACCCGGGGGGCGATGTGCCCCGCCTGTTGCAGGTGATCGCGGACAAGAACCTGACGGTTGATGCCATCATCCTGACACATGGCCATCTTGACCATGCCGGTGGGGCCGATGCCCTGCGCGATGCCCTGACCACACGGCAGGATGGGGTCACGGTGCCCCTGATCGGGCCGGATGCACGCGATCAGTTCCTGTTGGAAAGCATTACACAGCAGGCCGCCCGCTTTGGCGTGGATGGCATGCATGATGCCCATGTCGATCGTTTCGTCACCGATGGCGAACGGCTTGACCTGCTTGGACATGAATTCCAGGTGCTGCATGTGCCCGGACATACGCCGGGGCATGTCGTCTATTTCAACCCGCAGACCCGCTTTGCCTTTGTCGGTGATACCCTTTTTCAGGGATCGGTCGGACGCACCGACTTTGCCTATGGCGATGCGGATGTGCTGAAGGAAGCCATCGTGCGGCAATTGCTTCCATTAGGCGATGATGTCACGATCCTGCCCGGTCATGGACCGACCACCACGATCGGGGCGGAACGGCAGGGCAACCTCTTTCTGCGCTGATCGTGCGGGACCGATTGCTGGAGAGAGAGATTGATGAAGTCATCCGTGATGACACCTGCCCGGATTGCCGGTGCGTGTCTGTGTGGGCTGTTGCTGTGCGGTCCCGTCGCCACGCATGCGCAGGAAACGGGCGAGCCCACCCATGCACAGCCGGAACTGCCCAAGGTTGCCCTGACCATTACGGGCCATGACAATGCGCGGCATGTCTTTTCCGTGGAAAAAGCCACGACCCCCCGTGAACAGCAGGTGGGGGAAATGTATCGCAAGTCCGTTCCCGCCGACGGGGGGATGATTTTCGTCTGGTCTTTCCCGCGCCAGAGCGACATGTGGATGCAACATACGCTCGTGCCACTCGATATCGTCTTTATCGGCACGGATAACCGCGTTTCCTCCATCGTTGAAAATGCCGTTCCGCTCAGCCTTGCGCATATCAGCAGTCATGGCGCGGTGCGCGCGACGTTGGAACTGCAGGGCGGATTGACCGAAAAATTGGGAATCGTCGTGGGCGACAAGGTCGAATCTGCCGCCCTGCCGGAGGCCGCGAAAACGTCACCCTGATTCGCTAACTTCATGAAAATCAAAAGAAATGGCGGTTTTCCGCTGTTTCTTCCTGATTGCGCCATGTGGCATGGAAAAAAGAAGCAGGTTTTTTCAATTAATGGATTGACGTTATTTGTTGTGGGGCCTATA
>NZ_BANE01000112.1 GCF_000964405.1 Novacetimonas hansenii JCM 7643 | reverse complement strand
TCACCAAAAACCTTTATAATTTCAGTATGTTATCGCGCCTGACTTTTCAAACAGTCTCTAACAAGGCGGCACTCAGGGATTTTGGCCTTTTGTAATCCTGCTGTTCTGTCGCAATTTCTGGGGCCACGATTCCTGGGGCACCCTTGCTTCCAAGGCAGGCGTCAGCGCCGTTCGGAATCCGCCCCGCTGCCCCCATCGGTAATACCGGCGCGTGAGGGGGCATCGGAACCGGGCCGCACCTCGCGCGTGGTACGTGCAACCGCGGCGTCATCGCCAAACCCACGGCCGGAGATGCGCCGTCGGGGGGCGGGATTTTCCATCAGCACGTTTTCCAGCGCCTCCGGGTCGGTGCGCTCGGCCTCGTCAAACAATGCATCGGCGCGGGCCTGATCGCCTGCCTGCTCGGCACGGACCCCTGCTTCCGCCAGACGACGGGCGGTTGCGTGCTTGCCCCCGTCCGGATCGTCGGCACGGGCGTTGTCATCAATGGAACGTGGCATTGCGGCCTCCTTCTGACGGGTCCAAAGGCCCCGCGACGGCCATGGCGGCAGGCACCATGCCCATCACGTCGGCCCCATGCCACAAACCACCGCCAGGCGACATGGTTCAATGACGTGGGTCATGCCCGCACACAACGCGCCTATGCGCTGATGGTATCAAACAGCGGGACACCACATGCCTGTGACATGGTGCGGCAGTACTGCGCCACCTCCGCCGGCCATGACAGGCCCGCAACGATGGTCAGGCTGCGTAACAGGGCGAACAGGTGAATATCGTCGCTGGACAGTTCCCCATTGACCGCATGCGGCGCACGCACCAGCGGGACAAGCGCACGCAGGCGCGCATCAACCTGCGCGATCATCCCCGCACTGTCATCAAGCAGCGCACCAAACGGGCCGACCATCTTTTCCTTGCCACGGATGAAATAGGCACGCGCGGCGGTGGTTGCGAATTCCTCCAGCGGGGCAGCAGCGTCACGCGGCAGGATCAGGCGAAAGGCGATGGCGTTCGTGGCCTGTATCCATTCCCCCACCTGCGGGTTGATCGCCCCCGTCAGGACACGCGCGCCGCCCATGGCATCGACATGATCAACGATGTCCATGCTTTCGCCCATATACTGGCCGTCCTGCTCCAGAATGGGCACCATCTTGGCCCCGATCATGCGCGTGGGCGTTGCCACGTCATCATTCAGCAGTGTCACGACATCCACCGGGATGTCCTTCAGCCCGAAGATCATCCGCGCCTTCACGCAGAAAGGACAGTGATCATAGCTATAGAGTCGCATCCTTATCCTTCATGTCCTGTTTGTTGGTCCTGACCTTATATCGCGAAACCTGCCCTGACCGGCGGACTGTTTGCAAGGAACGCCAATCGCAAACGTCATGTGAAAGGCGGTCTGTAAATGATGCCCACGGCAACGGGCTGCCACCATGGACGTTCCTGACGGGGTTTTTGCAACCTCGCCCCAAAGGCTGCGCATATTCACAACAGCCGGACTGAACACGGCGGCTTTATTATTCCCCGCAGGATCATTATTTCCCGCAGGATCACGATGTGTTTTCGCACATGCTTTGTGGGCGATGGCGGCATGCGGGGGGACGCATGCCAGAGGACGCATATCGGAGGATGCATGCCGGGAAACGATGCCGCGCCGCGCGCCGCGCGGGATATGCACCGCACCGCCCCTGTCCGCGCGGCCATCCCCCATGGCCGCATGGCGCGATAAGGGGGACGGGCAGGCTTTCCCGCACAAACCCCGTGCCTTGACCGGGAGGTGGCCGGGGGTGTAATGTGAAAACGTTATAATATAACAATAACGCGGCCCTATCCCACCGCGCGGAATGACAAGACCATGACCTCAGCCCACGGGGCACCGCCCCCTTCCCCCACCGCACCCACGCTACAGACCTGGATGGCCCGGTCATGGGCGTGGCGGCTGGCCTGGATGGGGGTGCCCATCGGATTGCTGTGGGTGGCCATTGCATGGGCGGCGCGCCTGCCATGACCCGGACCGAGGCACAGGCGACGACGGGCGGGATCACACTGCATGACATTGCCGCGGGTTATGAGCGTGTACCGGTATGGCAACATGTCACCGGCACCTTCGCCCCCGGCAGCCTGACGGCCATCGCCGGAGCCAATGGCGCGGGCAAGTCCACATTGGTGCGCGCGATGCTTGGTGAAATACCGTTACGCGCGGGGCGTATCGATTACGGTGGGCAACAGCCACGCGACTTTGGCTATCTGCCACAGGCCCGTGACATCGACCGGGGGTTCCCGTTATGCGTGGCGGACCTTGTGCTGTCGGGCGCGTGGCGCACGACCGGCGCGTTCGGCGCGGTTAATGCCCGGCAACGCGAACGCGCGGAACAATGCCTGCGCCATGTCCGCCTGTCGGGGATGGAGGAACGCGGCATCGGCGACCTGTCGGCGGGACAGTTCCAGCGTCTTTTGTTCGCGCGGCTGCTGATGCAGGATGCGCGGGTCATCATACTGGACGAACCTTTCACCGCGCTGGATGCGCCCACGACGCGCGACCTGCTGCACCTTGTCGATCACTGGCGTGACGAAGGTCGGACCGTGATCGCGGTTCTGCATGACCTGCGCCAGATCACACGGCATTTCCCCAATGTCGTCCTGCTGGCGCAGGGTGCGGCGCATTGGGGGGCGACCGATGCGGTGCTGACGCCTGCGCTGCTTGAACGCGCCTATGGCGGCACAGCGATGTTCGCCTGCCCCATGGGGGACACCCCACCGGTTGAGCCGCAGCAGGAGACGGGCATATGGGCATGAGCCTGCATGACCTGTTCATCACCCCATTCGCGGATTTCGGGTTCATGCGGCGTGCCCTTGTCGCGTCACTGGCCCTTGGGCTGGGCGCGGGGCCGGTGGGCGTGCTGTTGCAGTTGCGGCGGATGAGCCTGGTTGGCGATGCGATGAGCCACGCGATCCTGCCCGGTGCGGCCATCGGCTTTCTGCTGGCGGGGGGGATGTCCATGACGGCGATGGGGCTGGGCGGGATTGTCGCGGGGCTGGGGGTGGCGCTGCTCTCCGGCCTTGTCAGCCGCCTGACGCGCCTGTCCGAAGATGCAAGCTTCGCCAGCTTCTATCTGACCTCCCTTGCGCTGGGGGTGCTGATCGTGTCCGCGCATGGATCGAACATCGACCTTCTGCATGTGCTGTTCGGCACCATCCTTGCCATCGACACCCCGACATTGTGCCTTATGGGGGGGGTGACGACGGTGACACTGTGCATCCTGTCGGTGGTATGGCGGCCGCTGGTGATGGAATGTGTCGATCCGGGGTTCATGCGCCTGGTGGGGGGGCGCGGCGGGGCATGCCATATGCTGTTCCTGTTCCTCGTGGTGCTTAATCTGGTTTCCGGGTTCGAGGCGCTGGGCACGCTGATGGCGGTGGGGATGATGATGCTGCCCGCCGCAAGCGCACGCCTGTGGACACGCAGGCTGTGGGTCATGATGACACTGGCCGCCGCCATTGCCGCGCTGTCGGGGCTGGGGGGCTTGCTGCTGTCGTTCCACTGCCGCATGGCGTCGGGGCCGACCATCATCCTGACATGCAGCCTGTTTTACATCTTTTCGCTGGTGCTGGCCCCGATGGGGCTGGCGCGGCGCCTGTTTGCCCCGCGCATGAAACGCGCATGACAAAGGCTTCCTGACATGAAAATCCGTCTTCTGCCCGTTGGTTTCCTGCCTGTTGCCTGCGCCCTGCTGATGACGGGCCTTGTACAGGGGCACGCCGCGACGGCCCGCACGGTCCATGCCGTCGCCAGCTTCACGGTGCTGGCCGATGTGGTGCGCCAGGTGGGGGGGACGCATGTCGCCGTCACCTCCCTCGTGCCCCCCGATGGGGACCCGCATGAATTCGAACCCTCCCCCGCCGATGCAGGAAAGCTCCAGCAGGCGGACGTGATCTTCCTCAGTGGCGAAGGGCTGGAGACATGGTTTGTCCGCCTGTCGCGCGCGGCGGGATATCATGGCACGCCCGTCATCGTGTCCAATGGTGTCCCCCTGCATGAAATGGTGGAGGACGGGCACGATGTGACCGACCCGCATGTGTGGAACAGCGTGCCAAACGTGGAAATCTGGACACGCAACATCCGTGATGCCCTGATCCGTGTTGATCCGCAGGACGCAGAGGCCTTTCGCGCGAATGCCGATGCCTATCTTGTACGGCTGCATGACCTTGACCATTACATCCGCGACCGGATCGCCACCGTCCCTGCCGACCGTCGCCGGGTGCTGACCGGACATGACGCCTTTGGCTATTTCGGGCGTGAATATGGCGTGACCCTGATGGCGCCACAGGGCCTGTCAACGGAAACCGAGGCCTCAGCCGCCGATGTGGCCGCCCTGATCCGGCAGATCCGCACCCTGGGCGTCAGTACATATTTCATGGAAAACGCCGCCGACCCCCGCCTGGTGCAGCAGGTCGCCACCGCCACAGGCGCACGGCCGGGTGGCACACTGTATGTGGAGGCCCTGTCCCCCCCCGGGGGGCCTGCGGCGGACTACATCTCCATGATCCATCACGATGTGGACCTGATGGTCCAGGCCATGCAGGCGGCACACTGACCTGACGCGCCCGCCCTTCACAGGGAAAGGAAGGGAAGGATAGGACGGCATCGCCGCCTCATCCCATGATGGAGGCGGCCTTGCGGCGGATATGGGCGCACAGTTCGCGGCGTTGCGGGATGTCGAGGTCCGTCACCCTTGGGCCATCGGCATCCGCGGGGTGCAGGACGCCTGCCGTGCCATAGGCATATTCCATGTCGCCCCGATGGTCATCGGACACCGCATGCGTGCGGACGATCAGATGGTCAAGCAGCGGCGTCGTATCACCGTGCGGCAACAGGCCATTGCCGATGCAGAAATTGAGATATCCCGCCAGACGCGCACCCGGCGCGCCCTCCACCACGCCATGCGCCGCAGATGCGCCAGGCTGGGAAACAGACTGGGAAACAGGCTGGAGGACAGACGCGGATGCGGCATTGTCGCGATCACGCGCAAGGGCGGGTCCGGTTGCAAGGGCAAACGTCACGACCATGGGCAATGTCAGCCCGGACGGCAGGGAACGCATCACTTTTCATCCTTCTTGCGGGACGTAAAGAGGGTTTTATGATCGCGGGGCCAGCGCGACAAAGCCCGTCGGCTGCATCGCCCCGGATGCAGCCCCTAAGCATTTATGCAGGCGGGAGTTGCACGCGGACCGCGCCAAAAGCGCGGGGGCGAAACACCCCTGCAACAGGCTCCCGCCCTTCCGGGTCGGCACCCCACGCGCGTCCCCGGGGGATACCGCCCACAGGTATATGCCCACGGGGATAAGCCCACGAGGATAAACTCACGGGGACGCCCCAAGGATATGCATGCCGGTATAGCCCGGGGTTCAAGAGCTGGAGCAGATCCTGTTTGAATGCGTGCATTCAAACAGGTGAAGATGCTCGTAAAAACAATAAACTGGCGCATCTTCACCGAGCCTGTTTTCGGTGGAAATGCTCTAGTGATGAAGAAACCCCATCCCGGTCTGCATGGCCGTATGCAACACATCCGACCAGACACCACCGCCCCGGCCACCGTGATCTCCGCCAGAGGGGCCACCGGGCGGCCCGCTGCCTTCCGACCCATCGGTCATCGGCAGTCCGTCATCATCAAGGGGCGGCCGATGTTCGGCACAACCAGCAAAAATAAGAAGGCATCCCGTTACCAGCGCAAACCGGGACAAAACAAGCCGGGACAAAAAACGTGGCATCTAATCTTTGCCACCAATACGGATTTTTTCCACGTCCACGTCGTCATATGTCCTTGCGGACGAGACCTCCGGGCTTTTTGCGCCATGATGCCGATTGGGCGGGGGGCCACAGCGGACGGGCGATGTCTCCATGTCCGGCGGCGGTCTTCCATGATTGCCAAAGCCACCATCAGGCGGCCCGCCATCACCCATACCACCCCCCGTCATCCCGCCGCCCATCATGCCAGCAGACGGACCACCCGCCGACATCATGTCAGTCATTCCCCCACCGGGAGCAGAACTCCCCCCGAACGCACCGCCGCCGAACCCCTCCGTCACAGCGCCATGCACCCCCGTTTCCATGTGCGGGCGCGTTGCGGATGGAGGCCCCCTGCGACAGGCGGCATCAGTGCCCTGACACGCCCCGAGCGCGAATGGAAGCAACAGGCATGCAGTAACGACACGTGGGCGAAGACAGGACATGAGGATTCGGCTTTTCTTTCTGGACTCCTGAATGTTACCGCCCATGCCGGGTCTATATTCGTTACGAATATTTACTTAATGCTTCCAAATGTATGGGGCATGTTCATCGTCACGGCACAGAGGCCGCTATCAAAGACGTTGATACCGATGTGGTGCCTGCCCTATCTGGACAGACATGGCAGAGACAGCCGGACGGCTGAGGGGCGCATGGAGCGTATACTTGATTATGCGCGGGGCTGACGTGAGGGAGAGAACCAGGCCCGTTGGCGTGGACACCTGTCCGCACTTCTCCCTGCGCCCCTTCCAAAATGTCGAAGGCCCAGCACCACAATGCAGTGGTATGGGCGGGGATTGCATCAGTCATGGCGTCACTGAGCCTGTCGGACAGGCCGGCAGCAAAGGCCACTCGGTTTGCCTGCCTGACAGCGGCGCGATCTGGTGAGGTCCGGTCCTGCCTATGGTCTGAAATTGATATGACCCCATCCGTATGTGGACAATACCGGCGGAGAAGATGAAGGGCGGCCCGGTTACATCGCATGCCCCTTGTCCAGTGCTGCCCTTGCTCTTCTGGATGGCCTGCGCCAGCCTACGAACGGGACCGGCTTTGTCTTTCCCGGATAGGACATGGAAAAGATGATGCATCCAGTTGCGGCTTCCAAGGCCGAACTGCCACCCGCATCGCTCACAATCGGGATCGATATATCCAAGGATCATCTTGGCGCTGCCCGTCACCCCGACGGTGATACCGTCCGTGTCGCCAACACCCGCAAGGGCCAGCCCCTCGGGCTGGGCACTCGTGGTCCAGAGCCCATGTCTCTGTTACGTGCCATAACGATCTCCATCTTCAATCTCGACATCGCGTGCATAATCTTGAAGCTGAGCGTGATTAAGGAGAGTAACTCCGTTTTTACTGGCAAGCTGCCTTGCAGAAGTCGTGAAGCCCGCATTGGATACAACCGCCGAGTGCGTACAGTCATAATAACCCATGGCGGAGAAAGCCTGCTGGACAGCATCATTTCCAACAGGGTTGGAATAGAGCTTGCATTGTAGGACAATCTTCTTGCCGTCCTTATCCGCAATCACATCCGCGCCCTGGTCGCCAGATGCTACCGTGGCGCGAGCGTTCCACCCGATCTGGCGCAGAAGAATGGCGCAGTGTTCTTCATAATCGTATGGGTTCATTGTGGGAGAAAAGATTTCGGGACCAGACGTGACCGGTTCCGTCGGGATAATATCAGGTATCGTCTTAGATGCGGTTCGATTAATTTCGGCAATGACTTCTGCTCTAATTATTTCCCATTTATCCAATAGGTTATTTTGTTGTAAAATAGGAACAATTCTACTATTTAAAAAAATAGGTATTTCAGGTTCCCATTTTTTTGTGATAATTGTTCCGTAGTCGTCTTGATAAATATTTTGACGCCACTTCATTGCAAGAATTTTTTCTTTTGCTTTAATCTCTCTAATACATAGTTGAAGGCCATGGGCCGTTCGGGCGTTGTCTGCATCAATTGCTTCACGCTCTTGCCTTTTCCGTTTGTGTCGAGAAATTTCTTGGAAAATTTTCACGCCAGCAAATGCGAGCGCAACAGCGATAACGACTCTCCAGAAAGACGAGAGGCCTGAGTGATTATCGTCTTTCTGCGTGCTGTTGAAAGACAAAGGCGAAGCTGCGCTAGCTGGGGAAGTCATAGGCGCAGCGACATCTTCTGTCGGGGGCTCAGTCGTCGATATGTGCGGTTGCGCGAAGGGAAGAGGAAGAAGAACCCCGTGTGTGTCTACATATTTATTAAATGCATCAATGGCAACTGAAGATCCGGCGAGGGAAATATGAGGTGTCGTCCCATCACTTAATTGAATGGTGGAAGATGCTGCTGCGGTAAAATTGTGGACGAATGCTTTTGTCTCTGCTGCGGGAACATCCGCACCAAAATGACCGGCTTCATCAGGATCTGGGACAAGGGGGAGAGTATAATCACCTATTTTCCATGATCCACTGGAAATTTTATGTGCGTTGTCAGTTACATCGATATGAACCAGATGACTGCGCGATGCAGAAATTCCAAATTTTAGACCGGATTGATCTGAATATATAATCGGTGCCTCGCCGATAGCCGTGTCAGTTATCTGCCAGTCAACCTGGCCGCTTGCAGGTAACGTGCTGGCAGCATATCCACATTTAATATAAGACACATTAGAAAATATTATAAAAGAAGATATTAATATTAATTTCGGACGCATTTTCCCCTCCATGAGTCCGTGAATGTAGTCCATATCTTTCCATGAATTCCAGATGGGCCTTTTTTCTAGCCGGGCGTTTGCTTGCAGTCACTCTGGGTAATATGCCCATGGACCTGCCGAGTGAGATATAACTCCCCCGTTTCCAAATTTGTCTGCAATGTGCGGTTAATAAGCTAAACGTCGAGGGGGCCTGATCGGCGCGCAATGTATTGAGCTTTGCCTGCGGACAACCTCTTCCTTACTCGCTCTTCCTCAACCACACGCCAGCCCCGCCATTATTCTCAGCGATAAACTCGACCCCAGCCGCCTTCCGGGCAGCGCGTATGGCAGTGGATATTGCCCAAAGCGTATGGTGCATGGGGATGGCGTGGGTATGCAACCCTGCCAGTGACAGACATGCAGCCTGCCAACGTGCGTTTCCTGCTTTAGGAACAGTCCAACCACAGCAAATCGAAGCGGCTATGGGGGATGCTCATGCAATACGCCATTGACCTGGGGTGGCGTGATACCGATTACACTGTAGGTGTTCGGCGGGTTAAAGTGCGTAGCGTGGGTATCCATTCGTGGACAGATGCAGAAATTGCGCAATATGAAGCGCATTGGCCGCCCGGCAGTAACCCTCGACTGGCGCTTGCGATTCTTCTCTATACTGGACAGAGACGTAGCGATGCTGTGCGCATGGGGCCAGCAGATACGATAGAAGGAACGATTCGGGTAAGGCAGGTTAAAACTGGCGCGGGGCTTCTGATCCCGGTGCATCCGGCACTTGAAATCGAACTATCGGCATGGACGGATTGTGACGCAGGAACCTTTCTGGCAACAGAGCGCGGGCGTCCATTTTCGATCAATGGGTTCTATAATAATTTCGTGTCATGGTGCGCCGATGCAGGATTACCCAAGGGATGTAGTCCGCATGGCCTGCGAAAAGCAGCAGCGCGGCGATGAGCAGAAGCGGGATGCACAACCCACCAGATTGCCGCCATCACCGGGCATCGCACATTGGCAGAAATTGAACGTCATACGCGGGCTGTCGAACAGGCAAAATTGGCGGGGGATACGATGCGCAGACTGGAACAAATTGGCAAACTTTCCGATAAGTAATTGATATTTGCTTATTTTATCGGAGGTATGGCGGACTCGAAAGGATTCGAACCTTCGACCTTCGCCTTCGGAGGGCGACGCTCTATCCAGCTGAGCTACGAGTCCACTGCCGCTTTCCATACCCTGTCATGACGGCGAACGCCAGCCCTGAAATCATGCAATTTCATTTCCGCACCAGCCCGTCCATCCGTGCGGGCAGGAAGAAGGGAACCTGCGCATCGCCTGCGCGCGCATCATTCCAGGTGCTGGCGGCGATATCTCCGCCCGATGGCAGGAAATCATCTGGCCGCCCGATCCAGGAAATGATGTCACGCGTAACCTTATCCCCTTCGCGCCCGCGCAACAGCAGGTGATACCCCGCCGGGATGAAATCGCGCCGCGCATCGGGGGGCAGGTGCGCCCATGCCCGATTCATCGCAGATGCGGGCACAAGCTGGTCCCGCCCGCCATAAATCGCAAGCACCGGCCCCTGCATATGCCCCACATCCTGCGCCGCGCGATGCATCAGCAAAGCCAGCCCAGCCAGGGCCGTCGTGCGCGTGGTACGCAACGTCAGCGGATCGTAATACAGCCGCGCCAGCGCCAGCATGTCATCCGACGCCGTGACATGTACCGGCAGTTCGCGCCCCGTCAGCCGCCATCGCGGCGCAAGCATGGCCATCGCGCCCAATGTCGCGTCCGTCCCCACACCAAGGTCCCACACCGCCGGGGCCAGCAGGATATAACCCGCGACATCCGATGCCTGTCCCGACATCCGTGTGTGCGCCGCCTCCCGCGCCGACATGCACACGGCCACCGCGCCCCCCATGCTTTCACCCGCCACATACAGGGGGATGTCGGGATTTTCATGGTGGATGGCCGCGGCCTCCGCCGATGCGGCGGCGACCATCGCATCCGTCCCCGCCCATCCGCCCCGATCCGGCATCGCGCCGAATCCCGGCTGGTCCGGGGCATAGACCGTAATGCCATGCGCCGCCAGAACCGGGCCGGGACGTTCCCATGCATCGCGGCTGTCGTTGAACCCATGCAGCGCAAGGATCACCGCGCGCGGCATCCCATGCGCGCGCCAGACACGCAGGGGCACACGCCCCGTGCCGGGCACGTCCATCACCCTGTCGGGCGGCACGACACGGCCCAGCGCCGCATGCCGTGGCGGCGGAACCGGCGTGGGGGCATCATGCATCACACATCCCGCCAACAGGAAAAGGAACGCCGGATAAAGCAGGCGTGACAGGCGAAGGTTTGAAAGCACGGCAATCCTGCGTATCATCGTCACCGACGCCACGGGTCCACCGGGGCATCGCACTCCATGCCGGACAACAAGCCCGAGGTTCACCGAAATGCAAGCCCTGACCAAAAACCCGACGCCACGCCCCGTACTTGGCCTGATCGAAACCATCGTGGTCGATTCGCGCATCCTGTCATGCGACGGCGGCCTTGGCGCGCTGGGCCACCCGCGCGTTTTCCTGCGCATCGCGGACCACCAGACCTTCTGCCCCTACTGCTCACGCCTGTTCGTGCTCAACCCCGAGGCAACGCCCGGCGACGCGCACTGAAAACCCCAGATCCCGATGCACACTGACGCGCAGGTCCGCCTGATCCTTGTGGATGGTTCCGGTTTCATTTTCCGTGCCTTCCACGCCTTGCCCCCCATGACCAGCCCGGACGGAACGCCCGTCAATGCGGTATTCGGGTTCACCAACATGCTCGCCCGGCTGCTGCGCGAACATGCGGGAACGCATCTGGCGGTTATCTTCGACGCGGGACGCCACACGTTCCGCAACGACCTGTATGACCAGTACAAGGCCCATCGCCCCGAACCACCCGAAGACCTGCGCCCGCAATTCGCGCTGGTGCGTGATGCGACGGCGGCCTTCAGCGTCCCCGCGATCGAGGAGGCAGGCTGGGAAGCCGATGACCTGATCGCGGCCTATGCGCGCAAGGCGACGGATGTGGGGGGCACCTGCACCATCATCTCCTCTGACAAGGACCTGATGCAGCTTGTGCGTCCGGGCGTGTCGATGATGGACCCGATCAAGCAGAAACCCATTGGCGAGGCCGAGGTGATGGCCAAGTTCGGCGTCGCCCCGGCACAGGTCATCGACGTGCAGGCCCTGATTGGCGACCCGGTGGACAACGTGCCCGGCGTGCCGGGAATCGGGCCGAAGACGGCGGCCGCGCTGATGGAGGAATATGGCTCGCTCGACGCCATCCTTGCGGGTGCCGCGCGGATGAAGCCGTCAAAACGGCGTGATAACCTGATCGCGCACGCGGACATGGCGCGCCTGTCACGCCAGCTTGTCACCCTGCGCGAGGATGCGCCCTGCCCCGTGTCGCTTGCCTCCCTCGCCTGCTGCGACGTGGACGAGGCGCGACTCGGCCCCTGGCTGGAGGCGATGGGCTTTCGCTCCCTTCTGCAGCGCATCGGCCTGAAATCCATGGGGGCGGAGCGGCGCGGAACCCCGTTCATTCCCCCTGCCCCCCCGCCGCTTGCGGATGATGCCGCCCACACCGCAGGCACCGTGCCCGATGCGCCGTACGGGACGTATGACACCATCACCGACGCCGACACGCTGCGCGCATGGGTGGCACAGGCGCGGGACGCGGGCGTGTGTGCGGTGGATACGGAAACCGATGGGCTCGACCCGCTGCGCGCGGGACTGGTGGGGATTTCGCTGGCGACCGGGCCGGGCCGGGCGTGCTACATCCCGCTGGCGCATGAAGGCGACCTGATGGACAGCGCCTCTGTAACGCAGATGGATGTCGCCATCGCGCTGGAATGCCTGTCGGACCTGCTGGTGGACCCGTCGGTGCTCAAGGTCTTCCAGAACGCCAAGTTCGACCTTGAGGTACTGGTGCGCGCGGGCGCGCCACAGCCCACGCCCATCGACGATACGATGCTGATTTCCTATGCGCAGTTCGCGGGCAAGCATACGCAGGGCATGGACGAACTGTCGCGGGTGTATCTGGGCCATACGCCCATCCCCTATGACGAGGTGACGGGCACCGGGCGCAACCGCATTCCCTTCGCCCGGGTGGACATCGCGCGCGCCACCACCTACGCCGCCGAGGATGCGGACGTGACGCTGCGCCTGTGGCATGTGCTGCGCCCGCTGCTGCGCCCCAACCAGGCGCTTGCGCTGTATGAGGAACTGGAACGCCCACTGGTTGCGATCCTGGCGGACATGGAACGCATGGGCATCGCGGTCGATGCGCACGACCTGCGGGCCATGTCGGTCGAATTCGCAGGGCGCATGGCCATGATCGAGGCACGTATCCATACCCTTGCGGGGCGGGAGTTCAATGTCGGCTCCCCCAAGCAACTGGGCGAGATCCTGTTCGACGAAATGGGCCTGACCGGGGGCAAGCGCATGAAGTCCGGCGCATGGGGGACGGATTCGTCCGTGTTGCAGGACCTTGCGGACAAGGGGCATGACCTTCCGGCCGAGGTGCTGGCATGGCGGCAGCTCGCCAAGCTCAAGAGCACCTATGCCGATGCGCTGGTCAACCAGGTCGATCCCGCGACGGGGCGGGTCCACACCTCATTCCAGATGGCGGTGACGACCACGGGGCGGCTGTCGTCGAACGATCCCAACCTGCAGAACATCCCCGTGCGCACAGAAGAGGGCGGGCGCATCCGCCGCGCCTTCATCGCGCCTGCGGGACAGGTTCTGCTGTCGGCGGATTATTCACAGATCGAACTGCGGCTGCTGGCGCATGTGGCGGACATTCCCGCGCTGAAGGAAGCCTTTGCGCTGGGGCAGGATATCCATGCCCGCACCGCGTCCGAAGTGTTCGGCATCCCGATCGAGGGGATGGACCCGCTGACGCGCCGTCGCGCCAAGGCGATCAATTTCGGCATCATATACGGCATCAGCGCCTTTGGCCTCAGCCGGCAGCTTGGCATCGCACCGGGGGAGGCAAAAGGATATATCGACGCATACTTCGCGCGCTATCCCGGCATCCGCGATTATATGGAGCGCACGCGTGAAGAGGCCCGCGCCAACGGATATGTCGTCACCCCCTTCGGGCGGCGCTGCTGGGTGCCGGAAATCAACGGGCGCAATGCCGCACGCCGCAATTACGCCGAACGCCAGGCCATCAATGCCCCGCTCCAGGGGGGGGCGGCGGACATCATAAAACGCGCGATGGTGCAGATTCCTCACGCAATGCGTGATGCGGGGCTTGACGGACGCATGCTGCTTCAGGTCCATGACGAACTTCTGTTCGAGGTGCGGCACGAAGAGGCGGACCGTCTCGCCGCCCTTGTAAAGCAGGTCATGGAATCCGCAGCGACCCTTTCCGTGCCGCTGGTGGTGGAAACCGGGACCGGAACGAATTGGGCGGACGCACACTGATGCTGAGTAAACGCGACAGGTTTATCCTTATCGTCACGCTGGTGATCGTGGTGGTTTCAACACTGGCGGGGTATGTGGGCTACCGCATCTTTGACCGGATGCCCCCGCCGCTGACGACCTATGGCAATGAGGTGGGCGGTTCCTTCCGCCTGATTAACGGGGCCGACGGGTCGGTGCTCGACAGTGATTTCCGCGGGCGGTGGATGCTGGTCTATTTCGGCTCCACCCACTGTCCCGATACGGTCTGCGGCGCGACGATGGCGTCCATGGCCAAGGCGATGGACATCCTTGGCCCGGCAAAGGCGCACCATGTCGCGCCGATCTTCATTTCGCTTGACCCGATGCGCGATACATCGGACGTACTGCGCACCTATACGCTGCGTTTTGGCCCGCGCCTGTTCAGCATGACAGGATCGCCCAAGATGATCGAGGCCGTGGCCCGTGAATATCATGCCCCCTATGTCCGGCAGCCGCTGGAAGGTGGGGATTACATGATGGAACCGGCATCACAGATCGTCATCATGTCCCCGACCGAGCGGTATTCCGGCACGATCCCCACAACCGCCACGGGACAGGAAATCGCCGACCGGATCGAGCAGTTGATGGCGAACGGTAAATGAAGCTGCCCGGATCGTGCCTGGCGCTGGCCATCGCGGGCATGGCCTGCCTGCACGGCGCGGGGACGGCGCATGCGGCGGACCACCGGGGCGGGACGCTGCGGCTGACGGCGCGGGCCTCTGCCGGGACGCTGGACCCGCAGATCGACTATGCCTCCATGTATATGCAGCTTTTCAATGTCGTCTATGACGGGCTGCTGAACTTTCGCAAGGCACAGGGACCGGCGGGAAGCGAACTGGTTCCCGACCTTGCCGAATCCCTGCCCGATACGCCCGATGGGGGGCGGACCTGGATCTTTACCCTGCGTCGGGGCATCCATTTTTCCGATGGGCGCGAGGTCGGGCTTGATGACGTGGTGGCGTCGCTGCGGCGGATCTTCATCGTCGGCAGCCCGACCGCGGGTTCGTTTTATGGCGGTATCCTGGGCGCGGATGACTGTATGCGCGATGTTGCGCGCTGCACCCTGGCCGATGGGGTGCAGACCGACCCCGCGACACGGCGCATCACCATCCGCCTGAAGGAACCGGATGCAGAATTCCCGCAAAAAATCGCCTTTCCCCACGCCTCCATCCTGCCTGCGGACACGCCGTTGCATGATGTGGGCAATACCCCCATCCCCGGCACGGGGCCGTATCATATCGTCGCCTATGACCCGCAGCAGCATATGCGGCTGGAACGCAATCCCTATTTCCATTCATGGAACGACGCGGCACAGCCCGATGGGTATGTTGACGCCATTTCCTATGATTTCGGCCTGTCGGATGAAGATGCGGTCACGGCGGTGGAAAATGGCCAGTACGACTGGGCCTTTGGCAACAAGCCGCTGGACCGCCTGGGTGAACTTGGCGCGCGTTACACAGCACAGGTGCATGTACATCCGTTATTCGGGCTGTATTTCATGCCCCTGAATGTCAACCTGCCGCCATTCAACAACATCAAGGCCCGCCAGGCGGTCAATTACGCGCTGGACCGCCGCGCCATGACGATTCTGGCCGGTGGCGGCGCGCTGGGTGCGCCATTATGCACCATGGTGCCGCCCGGGTTGCTGCCCAATGACGGGCAATGCGCCTATACCCGCGATGCCTCCCCCGACCATCCCGCGCCCGCATGGCGTGGGGCCGACCTTGAACGCGCCCGACAACTGGTACGTGAAAGCGGCACGGCAGGGCAGGATGTCACGCTGGTGGTCGCGGCCAATGCGGTGGATATGAGCATGGGAACCTATGTGCGCGGAATGTTGCAGGCCATCGGCTACAACGCGCATGTACGCAGCGTGTCGCAGACCATCCATTCGGGGTATATCGAAAACACCGACAACCATGTGCAGATCAGCCTGCGTGAATGGTACGCGGATTATCCCTCGCCCTCCAACTTCCTCGATACCCTGTTCGGGTGCGAGAATTTTCATCCCCATTCCGACAGTTCGATCAACATCCCCGGCTTTTGCAATACACAGGTGCAACAGGTGATGGATCGTGCCCGCGCAACCGTGGACCCACAGGCCGCGCAGGCATTGTGGATACAGGCCAATGACCTGATCACCCGCCAATCCCCAGGCGTGCCGGTCATCCATATGAATTATGTGGACCTGGTGTCCAAACGGCTTGGGAATTATTTCTATACCACACTGTACCACATGATTTTTTCACAGGTATGGGTGCAGTAAAGGCGCAGGCAGGGGGACACAGGTTTTCCCGCATACTGCGTGGAAATTCCCCATTGATAATAAGAGAGTGTTTGAAAACAACCCATTTATAAAAAACAGGAAAAGTTTCTGGGTGCTGCCTTTTTTCAAAAAGGCGGCGTCTTTCGAAGCTTT
>NZ_BANE01000113.1 GCF_000964405.1 Novacetimonas hansenii JCM 7643 | reverse complement strand
TATATGGACGATTTTCTTTCACTTATAGGTAAAGCTTTTATAACTGGCGGACCTGCCGCTATTGTTACCCTTCTTTGTGGATTCATTTTATACCTTCTTTTAAACATCAAGTTTTTGAATCAAAAACTAGATGAAAAAGACCAGAAACTTGAAGAACTAATAACAGAAGGAAACAAATTAAAAGCACAACTAAATGAAACACTTATGGACTTGCGACTTACCATTGCATCAATGGACGCAAAACTTTCAAAATAACAACATTAAATATTCCTATTACAACAGATAGGAATATTTTTTTATGAACTTGCCAACATACCTTATTCAGTTAGTGGAATCATCAGAAGGTTTAAGGTTAGAGCCATATCAAGATTGTTGCGGCGTGTGGACGCAAGGTTACGGCACCACAGGAAGCCGCATAAAGCCCGGACAGGCCATTACACCAGAACAGGCCCAAGAATGGCTTATAAGCGATCTGGAAGCCATCTGGCAGGCAATTACAGCCCGTAGCACCATACAGCTTGAAACCTACCAGACAGCAGCCCTAGCAGATTTTGCATACAATCTTGGAATCAATGCACTGTTTAAATCCACGCTATGGCAACTGGTGCAAGCTAACCAGCCCATAAACGCCAGCCTTGAATTCAGTAAATGGGTTTATGCCGGAAAACACATAGAACCCGGCCTTGTAATTCGTCGCCATAAAGAAGCTTTGATCTTCCTAGGAAATTTAAACAACTAAATAATAACACCTTACACAATTAACAAAGGAAGAAATAATGACTAAAAAAAATGTAAAAGTAATTAAGTTTGATGAAATTGAAGTTGGTGGCGTAAAATATGACAATGTAACCGTTAGAAAACCAACTTTCGGTGAAAAATATTTGCCACAAAAGAAATTCAAAACAACACCACCATCACCAGAAGAATTTTTAGATTATCAAATTCAACTTGCATGTAAAATAACTGATTTGCCTGTTGAAGTTTTTATGCAATTAGAAAGTAATGTAGGTGAAGAAATTATAGATTTTTTGAACTAAAAAAATCTTTGCCTTTTGAATATGCAACAGATGATGAAATAGAAAAATTTGAAAGACATATACAAGCCATTATTATTCTCAATAACTGGTCAAACATACACCAAGACGATCCATATTCCATATGGAATGTTCCATTGGATCAGTTAATGATATGGTTTGAAACAACAGAAGAAATGCAAAAAAGAAAAATACCAACATAAAAAAGGCCAGTAAATTTACTGGCCTTTTTCTTTACCTAAAGTTTCTTTATAGGTTTTTTTGCCGTGACATGAACGACAAAGAACTTGCAAATTGCTTTCAACATACTTCAAGTCCGGTCTCTGGACTAAAGGTATGATGTGGTCAACGTGCAAATCACTGTACGTATATACGCCCTCCTTCAAACATTGCTTACAAAATAAATGCTTTTTCCTAAATGCATTGGAAAACTTACGCCAGTGATTATCATATGATTTTTGGTTTTCCTTTCTTTTTTCTTCAACTGGCAAAGTTTTGTTTTCAGACGTTTCTATTTTCGGAACTTTAATTGTTGGTATTTTGAATTTCTTTTTCATACATATTTTTTACTTGCATAATCATACTGTTTAACTGTTGAGTGCTTTTGCTTTTATTCAACATGAATTGGTAAGTAACAATCATCATTTTAAGAAGGTTAAATTCTTCATTTGTTGATGTTTCTAACAATGAATACATTTTCAAGTAATCCGGGTTGTAAGTGAATAAAAGCACCATATCATCGGCAGATAACTTTCCTGATGTTGCTAACCTTCTTACTTCCAAAACAATTAGTTTCAATATTTCTGTTTCCATAAAACTTCCTTTTTAATAGTTAAAATGTACTATTATTTACAATAATACTAAATACTTATGTAAGAAAATACTTACTAACTAATTAAAGGAAATTAAAACAAATGGAAATAGAAACATTCTTTGAACAACTAATTGAACATACATCAGCAAACTTTAAAAAAATACCAACCGACATTTACCGTCTATATTCAAAAACTGGCACCTTAACAGAAGGGCAAGCAAAGTGGATAAAAAGCGCCTTAACAAGAAATAAGAAATTGCGTGAACTAGATGTACCAGAAGAAATAACATTGGAAATTGGTATAGCACTTAAAGAAAAGAAAGAAGTGGAACTAACACCAGAAATACAGACAATCATGCTTGAAGAATTGGCAAATGCCGTAAGCAGAATAATACAAAGGATACAATAATGAAAAGCCTTATGGAAATTCCATAAGGCTTTTTTCTTAAATACTTCATATTATTTAAATGGGGTATTGACAATGGCTTCAAATGGGAATTTTTCATTAACAATTTCAGCAGTTGATAAGGCAAGTGGCGTTCTTGCAAACATCAACAAACAAATGGCGCTATCACAAGCGCCATACAAACGTATGCAAAGACAAATACAACAGTTTGATAAACTTTCAGGTTTAAAAAGTTTAAGAACACAAACCAGTAAACTTATTCAGCCAGTTGAAAGGGCAGGAAAAGCCTTTGCTAGTATATTTGGTTTAGGTTCTATTGCTGGTGTAATTGGTATGACACGTCAATTCGCCATGCTTTCAAATGAAATACAGCGTGTTTCATCTGGCCTTGGTGTTAGCACTAATAAATTGCAACAAATGCGTGGTGCATCTAACCTTTTGGGAACTGGTCAAAATTCAATGGAACAAATGACCAGCACCATACAAGACAATCAAGTTGCTATGCGTTTTGGTGGCAATGGTGATCTTCAAACCATTTATAATAAGCTTGGTCTTGCTTATACTGATAGTGCTGACAAGGTAAGAGACAAAGTACTAGACTATGTTTCTGAACATGCAAAGAAAGGAGATATTCCAGCTTCAACCCTTAGAAAAATATCACAAGAAACTTTGGGTACAACAGCGTTCATGGGCATGGATTCAAAACAGGTTCATGCAGCAGAAGCACGCGCAAAATTCCTTGGCCGTTATAGTGAAGACAACATCAAGAATGCCAATCAGCTAAGGCAATCATATGAAGGCGTCCTAACCGCCGTAAATGGCGTTACACAAACGATAATAGGAAGGCTTGCGCCTAAGCTATCCCCCTTACTGGACAAGCTGGCAGATTGGTTAGCAGGGCCGCAGGCAGATAAGGCCATAGACAGTCTAGTGGATGGTGTCACCAGTCTTGCCGGATGGCTATCCCGTATTGACTGGGAAGGCATCGGAAACGGCATAAAATATTGGTATAATGAAATAGGCGGATTCAAAACCATTATATATGGTTTGATAGGTTTAAAACTGGCAGGGTGGTTTGTTGCAGCAGCATCAACAGCTTTTAACCTGTTTTCAATATTCAAAGGAATTTCAAAACTATCCTTATTTTCCAAGATAAATTCGTTAGTTAACTTAAAACCCGGTGGTGGTTTGCTAAAGTTTTTTGATGGCTTCCTTGGTAAAATAACTAAAATAGCTGGTGTTTTAGGAATTATAAAAACTGGTTTTGATCTTTATTCAGATTCAAAAATCAAAGACAAAACCGACCGTGATACGGCTTATGGTCAAACCATAGGTGAAGGTGTTGGCGGTGTAGCTGGTGGAATCCTTGGCTCTGCATTTGGACCTATGGGAACAGCAGCCGGTGCCGTAGCAGGTTCTTACCTTGGCGGAAAGCTTGGCGGAACAGTTGGCAGCTACTTTGCTGGTGAAGGTCATGGGCATGAAAAACTGTCTCAGAATGACCGCCAACAAAGGGCAGCTACCTTAGTTGGTGCGGCCATGAAAGACGGATACAGCCGCAATGCCGCAATGGGAATCATGGGCAATGTGGCACAAGAATCAGGTTTTGACGCTGGTGCTAATGGCGATGGCGGTAATGCATTCGGGTTAGGCCAGTGGCACAGAGACAGGGTAATGCAAATCCTAAATGGAACTGGCATTGATGTGCGTAAGGCAGGCTATGACGATCAGGTTAAGGCTTACCTATGGGATATGAAACATGGCGATGCAGGCGCACAAAAAGCCCGTAAGGTGTTAATGGATAATCCCGGCATATCAGTATATGGCGCAGCACAAACTGTATCTTCATTAGATGAACGTCCTGCCGACAAATACGGACAGGAAGCAAATATAAGAACACAACAAGCCATGAAGTATCAAAATGATAACTTTGACAAACTTATTCAACATACCCTTGACATGAATATTGCGGTTAATGGAAATGTACCGGCACAAGTATCAACTTCATTGCAAACAGATAGCAAAAGCGGCCTTAATATAAACAAGCCAAACATCAACAATAGAACAACAACAGCTATGGGTCCAAACCTACACTAATGACATTCCATAAATATTCCTAAAGGGGATGTTTATGGAATGGATTTTACCAAATGGCCTTACTTATGAAGATGTTTTAAATTATGTTGGTTTTGTTTACATAATAACAAACAAGATAAACAACAAAAAATACATAGGTAAGAAAGTAGTATATTTCAAACGAAAAAAGAAGATAAAAGGAAAAACAAAAACAGTTACATATGAAAGTGACTGGAAACAATATTATGGCAGTTCAGATGACTTGAAAATAGATATAAAACATTATGGAATACAAAACTTTGAAAGGAAAATAATTTCCTTACATAAAAACAGGTCATCAATGAACTATGCAGAAATAGAACAACAAGTTAAGAATAATGTTCTTTTAGAAAAAGATGAACAAGGTAACTTACTTTATTATAACAGAAATATACTTAACAAATATTACAGAAACAACATTGGTAAATAAAGGATATTATAAATGGAGTGAATATGGGATTTTTTAACAGAAAAAAGGAGAATGTAAAAGAAATAACCAAAGTTGAACCTGAAATTGTAACTAAAGATGCAACAGCCGAAATACCGCAAGTTCCTATTGACAATATAGGAACAGCATTATTTGGCGGTTATTTTGGCGGCACCACTGCATCAGGTGTTACAGTTACAACACAAACAGTTTTGCAACTATCAGCCGCTTACGCATGCATAAACTTTATTTCAACTGATATTGGTAAATTACCTTTACATCTTCAACAAGAAACTAACGGCGGATGGACCGTTAACAAAGATCATCCATTAACAAAGGTTTTAAAGAAACCAAACAAAAGAAATGACTTGGTAAAGCTATTAACACAAGTAGCTTTTTCATTCCTTTTAGGTGGTAATGGTTACATAGTTATTGTTCGTGATTCACAAGGTACCCCAATTAACTTAGTTCCAGTCAATGACTGGCAAGTTAGTGTTCAAGAACGCACCAACGGCGACAGATACTATTATGTAAACAACTGTAGGTTATTGTGTGGTTACAAAACTTCTTTTCCTAAACAAAAAGGTTCAAATAGAACTATTAGGGAAGAAGATATGATACATATAGAAAACAACAGCTTGTATTCAAACATACAAGGTTCAAGCCCTATTGAAATGGCATCAGATGTGTTTGGCCTTGGGCTGGCAGCACAAGAAACAGCGGCCCGCGCATTCCAGAACGGAACATCTTTCACAGGCTTTCTAAAGGTTTTAGGGAATACCAATCCAAAAGAAACAGCACAAATGCAAGAAGCATGGAACAGGGCACAAGCTACCATTGTTAACGCTGGTAGGACACCAGTGATACCCGGCGATGTTGATTATGTAAATTTAGCAACATCGCCCGCTGAATTGCAGCTTTTGGAAGCCCGCGAACAGATCACTAAAGAAATTGCCAGAATGTACAAAGTTCCGGGCCATAAGTTGGGATTCAATGAAACCGACAAAGCCGCAAATATGGAACAACAAGAACGTGCTTATATAAGCGATGCTTTAGAAACCATAACAAGGCAACTTGAAGAACAACTAGATATTAAAATGTTGTTTGATTCAGAAATAGGAAAGCTAAGGTTTAAGTTTGACTTTTCAAAAGTTATTTCAGCAGACCAATTACAAAGATATCAATCATATGCCATTGGCATAACAAATGGCTTCCTTAACCGCGATGAAGTTAGGGAATTAGAAGGTTATGCACCTATTCCAGATGGTGAAGGTGAAGAATTCTTAACACCAACATATACAGCAAAACAGGACGGAACAGGAAGTTTAAACACAACAGGGGAAACGGATGGAGAAAACTAAATTTTTAACAGTTAAAGGATTTAAAGAACAGGTAAAAGAAAAACTAGATACTTCCAACACTATAATAACAAAAGACTATGAAATACTAAATTCTGATACAGGTTCAACTTTCATAATTACCAATGATAGTATGGACCGTGACAATGATATTGTTGACGCCAACGGCTTAGATATCAGCAATTACCTTAAAAATCCTGTTGTTTTATGGGGCCATGACAGTTCCGAATTGCCAATAGGCAAATGCGTGAACATTGAACAGGTAGACAACGGCTGGCAAGCAACCGTTGAATTTGCCCCTTCCGATTATCCCTATAATGGCGCTAAAGCAGAAAGCATAAGAAGATCAATAAAAGATGGTTTTTTAAATGCCGTTTCCATTGGTTTTATTCCGTTGGAATGGGATTTTAATGAAGAAGGCGGTTTGAATATAACAAAAGCTGAACTAACCGAATTTTCTATAGTTTCCATTCCTTCTAATCGTGATGCATTGGTCATTACCCGTTCATTGGATGATGAACAGGAAACCAATGATGAAGCTGAAACAGAAGAAGATGAAGAAATAGAAGAAGATCAGGAACAAGAACAATTAGAACTTGAAGAAGAAATTGAGGAAGAACAAGAACTAAAAGAAAAAGAAAAGCAAAAAGCTATAAGAAAAAAGAGAATACTTTTCGATTTAGACTATTTTGGAATCAAGTGCTAACTAAATAAATAAACCATACAACGCTGAAAGGCAAAATATGAAAACAAACTAGGAGAAATTTTTATATGGCAATTTCCATTAAAGAATTAAAAAAACAAGTATCATTACTTAAATCAGATTTAAAAGACATTAGTGATGATATCATTGACGGCGATATGAAAGATGAAGATACATCTGACCTCAATGAAAAATACGAAGAATTAAAAAACAAAATTTCTAAACTTGAAGCCGGTATTAAACGCAAAGAAGAAGAAGAAGAAAAAGAAGACGATCAAGAAGAAGATCATGATGACGTTTCTGAAAAATCTTATTCAGCACCAGCCATTGTAAAATATACTGGCAACAAATGCGATACTGACAACGAACTTAGAAAGGCCGCACGTCACGTTATTTCCCGTGCATGGGCCGCAAATCCAATGCTTGGTGAAAAAGGTGCAGCTAAAAGATTCCAACAAGAATTCGGTAAAGAAGCTTTTGACCGTGAAATTGTAAAATCTGGACCCGGTATGGTCGGTTCTTTCAACTTCCAAGCACCTAACTATCGCCCTGATATGTTAATTCCGCTTTTGAATAAAAACATTGTAACTACTGAATTTGTAAGAAATGTTGATCTAAAAGACAATAACCTTATTGCGCCTCGTGTAATTTCACCTTCAAGCGGTGCTTTCAATCTTGAAAATGGTTTAATATCAACAAGCAACATTGGTTCAGACGTTGTTACCGTTGAAGGTCAATTTTATGGATCAATTCTTTACTACACAAAACAAGCACTTAACTTTTCAGGTGGTATTCTTGAAGACTTAATTGTTGAAGAAATGCAATCAAGACATAAACTTACTGTTGAACAAATTTTGTTTAATAGTACTGGTTTAAACAATGCCCCAATGGGTATGAAAGGTTATACTTCTGGAACACAAAACATTGTTTCTTCTGATTTTTCAACTGTTTCTGACAGTTCAGCAGCATCAGCACAAGCAGCAATCCAACAATTTGCAGACTTGATTGCTACCACAGATGCTAAAATGCGTAACGCTGGTGATTATTCTGAAAGATATTTGATTGTTCCTGAACTTGTATTAGGTAAAATTAAATCAAGAGTAACACAACTTGGTAACTTTGTTTTTGCTAACATTTTAGATGGTGATCTTTTCGGCGTAAAAGTACTTTCATCTTCTAACATTTCAACCAATGAAGATTCACTTGTAACTGGTGCAACAGCAACAGGTAAAGTAGCACCATGTTACTTAGTTTCTAAAGACAAACTTTGGCAAGGTAACGGAAACTTCTATGCATTTGAACAATTCAATGCCGGTACTGTAGATAGCACAAACCTTGTTCAACAAGTAGGCCAAGCATACAGATTAGTTGATACAATGGCTACCGCATTAACCAACGATATTTCCCTTTTCAGATTGGAAATTAACGGATTTGTTGACGCAGTAGACAACAGCAACACAGCTTATGAACAACCTGCATCCGGTGATGTTTCAACCGCAACTGGTATTGGTAAAGCCAAAACTAGCGGAACAGGTTCTAGTACTTCAACAACTACTGGTTCTTAATCAGTTAAAAACCAAAACATTAAGGGCTGGCCTATGGCTGGCCTTTTTTGTTGGTAAATAACTAAAAGATAGGAGAATAACATGATTGTTAAAATTGAAGAAAAAATAAACGACAAATTAGATGTTGGAACTGTAAAGGAATTTCCTAAACTTGTTGCAGAAAAATTAGTTAAAGAAGGAAAAGCAACAATTATAAAAGCCGATGGTTCTGATATGGTGACTAAAGATGTTAACTAAAGCCGTTGCTGAAAACATCATATGTCCGGTTTCTACCGCTGACTTGGTGCAGTTTGTGGCCTGTCTTGATCCAAACCAAGCGCCACAGATAGCAGGAATCGCCACAGCGGTTACATCAGCAGTTGAAAATTATCTAGGTGACTTCATTGTGCAAAGGTCCATACGCTGGACCTTATCCCGTGGTGAATCTGAAAAGACAGAAGCATTTTTCAATTCATGGCTTTCTGCCCGTTCTTTCATTTCATATGGCTTTCAGTATGTGGCAGGGCAATGGATAGACTTTCCCACAGCCGCCCAGAGCGTCCAAAACGTGACGCTAGGGGTATGGGGGCAAGCTGATATCCCATTAACGCTAGGGCCAGATTATGCGGTTGATTTATCCACTGATCCATGCCGCATGAGCATTTCATATAACCTAGCGATGCAAGACCTAGTTCAAAACTTTTCACACCTACAGGTGGATTACACTGGTGGCATCGCGCCATCTGGACAATGCCCAACAGACATTGAACTAGCCATTAAGCTGATGACTGCCGACATGTTCAACAACCGTTCAAGTTCTAATGGCTTGTTCAGTGAAGCTGCAAAACAATTATTATGTAATTATAGAAGGTATAACTTTGGTTCACCAAGATAAGGGGAAAGAATGATATCAACAAACGAAATAAAAAGACAGGTTTCTTTCTATAAAACTGAAACATTACCCATTAAAGATTCAGAATTTGGCGGGAATACAGAACAATATACTTTTATACGTTCTGAAATGGCCGCTTTGTATCCATTAAACCCAATGAAGATTGTTGACGGTGTTCAAGAAGACATTAGAAAATCAACACATATACTAACAACAAGGTATATGACTGACATTGATAGTTTTACATCAGTTACAACACTTGTTTATGAAGACACAAGTTTTACAACAACAAGAACAGAATTATACAAAGTGAATGATGTTCAACTTGTAAACCAAGAAGGAAGATACCTTGTTTGCCATCTTACATTAGAAGACCCTAATTTTACAGGAACATTACCAAATGCAAATACAAGTCAATGAAGTGATGTTAAAGATTAATATGAAGCCATTAAGAAAAGAACTTAGAATAATTGCAAAAGAAGTAAAGGCAAAAGTTCAAACACTATTAAGGAATTCAGTCCCATCAGGTGTGAAACGTGGAAGCCATACGGCATCTGCACCCGGTGAAGTGCCATCCTTGATGAATGGTTTGTTAGCAAAAGCGATAACATACAAAATAAAGAAAAACAAAATCACAATAACAGATGGTGCATATTATGCGTTGTTCCTTTCTGCTGGAGCCAAGAATACAGGTAAAAGCCATAAAGGCACGATATTACCACGACCATTCATGTCTGTTGTTCTGGACGAAATGAAAGACGAAATTGAAAAACGAATAACAAATGCCGTCATGAATGGCATTACTACAAATTAGGGAGAGTCCATGGGAAAATTCTTATCAACAGTAGATGTTTTGAACCAGATAGAAAGCAATACAAAAATATTCACAAATAACCAAGTTCAAATATGCGTTGACTTGGAAAGAATAATAGATGAACTAAATCCAGTTAATTTGCCATATGCCGTGATAGTAAACAAAAGCGGTGACTTTGAATCAGTAAGTTCACTCAATAGCTATACAGGTATATTAGAAACGGAAATAAGTGTATTTGTTGTATTAGATACAAACAAAGACTTAACAGGCGCAAAAGCACAAATAACAACAACAGATGTAAGAATAGACCTAAGCAGTTGTTTAGGCGGATGGGTACCTAGCACCAATGCCACCACACCTATGATGGGACCGTCATGGGATTTTGCTTACATGAGTGGTTCCCGTGTCATTTACGAATACAAATTCAGTATTACAGAGCAAGTAAATCCGGAAGATGGGTATTGTGAAGAATATGACGATTTAACAGAAATAGACATCACTGGTGAATATTACAAAAACGATAAACTTATTTCTGAACAAGAAGTAATAATAACTAAATAACTTTAACTTTATTTCAACAAGAGGAAATTTAAAAAAATATGGTAGACATAGCATCAGATTTTATTATTCCGGGCACTTTTGTAACAATACAAGGAACAGGAACAACAACTAATACCACTAATGCAGTTGTAATTATGGCTGTTAACAGTCAATTAGTTGATGGTTCCGGTATCACTTTTAATGTTACAAGTACCGACGCAATCACTTATAAACCAGCATCATTAACTTTAAATGTTGGTGGTACAGGTTATGTAGTAGGTGATGTAATAACCGTAAACAATGTTGGAACTGCAACCGTAAAAACAGTTGATACCAACGGAGTTATTACAGCAATCACCCCAACACTTTACACACAAGCATTAGTTTCTGACATGACCGCAACTGGTATTACTGGAACAGGTGGAAAAGGAACAGGCGCAACATTTAATGCAACTTCAACAAAGATTGATAGTTACGCCATTAACACAATCAACATTCAAAATGCTGGTTCAGGTTATCACCTTGGCGACAAATTTACATTAAACAATGCAACAATAACCGTTACATCAGTTAATGCAAACAGTGGCGTAAATGGCATTTCATTCACAACTGACGGAACTGGTCTAGCATCTGATCCAGCAGGAAACGGAATTGCCCCTAGTTCAACTGTAACCATTGATGGTCCTGTAAACACCTTAACTTATGCAGGTTCACTTTCAAATGTTCAAAGCATATTTGGAACACAAGCAGATATTACAAGGGCTTATGAAAGATACATTGCTACCGATTCAGTAACAGCAGTTTACTTGATAACAGCAAATTCAGACAGTGTTGCAGATATAAATGCAGCTTTAGCAGTAATTGAAGAAACACCATTCACTGTATTGGTTACACCTTTCACTGACAGTGACCAAGTTCAAGCAATAGCAACATTCTTTGATGCAAGATATAATTATGCATCAGAACTTTACGGCATTCACTTATCAGCAAGAACAGACACAGCAACTAACTTACTTTCTTATGGTGCTACTGTTAATTCAAAATATACAAATGTTTATGGATTCGCACCCGGCTCAGTTGACGATGACATTGTAAAAATGGCCGCTGTCGCTGCCGTAGTTGCGCCAAGCCTAGCAGCAGACCCATCAGCACCAATTCAACTTGAATTATTGAATGTGGCTCCTTCTGGTAACGGATTCACCATTACAGAACGTAATTCTATCTTCAATGCTGGTGTAGCAATCACCAAAGAAGATTCTGCCGGTGACGTATATCTTGAACGTTCAAGAACTACTTACCAAACTGATGCGGCTGGAACTCCAGACGACACATACCAAGACACTGAAACCTTACCAACTGTTTCCGTATGTTCTGAAACTTTCAGAGATACATGTAACACTGTTTATTTCAATACAGGTATGAAAATTGTTGATAGTTCTTCAGTTAATACTTCAATAACTGGTAAAAACACAACAACTACAGCAGCAATTAGGGCAACCCTTATTCAAATCTATGCAGGTTTAGTAAGTGCTGGTTATTGCCAAGATGCTGATACTTTTGATGCCAGTGTAACCGTTACATTAGCAAGCAAAGGTGTTGTTTCTGTTTATTGTCCAATTATTCTAGTTGAACAATTAAGACAAATCCAAATCAACATAGATTTTTCATTCTAATATAGGAGAACAAAATTAAATGGCAATAGCAACAAAACAATCACAAGGTGTTAGTGAATTCACCATTAACGGCGTACCTTATGATGTAATTGAGAATGTAACTTGGAATGTAGTTACCGTTGTAAAAAATAGACAAGTTTCACTTATGGGTGTTGAAAACGTCACATCATATGAACCAACAGCAGCAAAAATAACTGTTACAGTAAGATGGTTAGCAGGTGTGGCACCTTCTGCAATTTTAACAGCAGATGACTTGACAGTTCAATTCGTTACCAGAAACAACTTACAAGTTATTGGTAAAAATTGTTTCGTTCAGGAAGTGGTAACACAAGACCCAGTTCAATTAACATCAGAATTTGTATTTTCATGTGAAAGCATAACTGAAACACCAATTAGCTAAAACAACTAAATATTCCTAATTAGAACTAATTAGGAATATTTTTCTTATGTACATATTACAAACATACCAGCAAATATTATCAACAGTTACAAACTATGTTGAAACAGAAACAGGAATTAAAGTACTTCCATCTTCACCTTTAATGATATTGGCAAAATCACTTGCCAAAATGATCTATTCACAACAAGGCTATAATGAATACATTGCTGAACAAGGTGTGCCATTTACAGCAACAGATTTAACATTAGAAGCATGGGGCACTTTAAAATCCATTACAAGAAAGTATGCGACAGCCGCAACAGGAAACGTGACTTTTACAGGAACGAACACCACAACCACGATTCCGGCCGGTACGATTCTATCCCGCGCAGATGGCACGCAATATTCAACTGACACAGCTACCACAATCAATGAGCCAGTGAACATAACAGCGGTAACGGCTGGCACCACAGGCAATTGCGTTAGTGGCACGGTCCTTACCCTTAATTCCGCATACACAGGCATTGACGGCACTGTAACTCTTGCTAATGCCATCACTGACGGCACTGACGTTGAAAGCAATGATGACTTACGTGCAAGGGTTATAGCGGCATTTCAAGAACGCCCTAGCGGTGGTTCTGTATCAGATCACGTCACATGGGCTTTAGCTGTTCCAAGCGTTACACAAGCTTGGTGCTGTTCAAACCCATTAGCAGGCAATGAAGTGATTGTTTATGTGATGCTGGACCGCACAAACACCTACGAAGGCTATCCACAAGGAACTGACGGCGCGGCCAGTAGTGAAACACGCTGGACTACAGCAACAGGCGATCAACTAAACATCGCTAACCAAATGTATTCAAACAAGCCGATAGGTGAAATCATGATTATTTGTTCACCTATAAAGTATCCTGTAAACATAGAAATAAAAGGTTTAACAAACCTTACAACAGATCAAGAAACACAAATACAAACAGAATTAACTACATTATTTCATAATACAGGAACACCATTAGGAACAACTTTGTATATAACAGCAATAAGTGCGGCAATTCAGTCTGTTGTTAATACATCTAATTTTACATTGGTATCCCCAACGGCAGATATAACAACAACACAAGGTCAACTTTTAGAAGTTGGCACAATTACATATTCATAAACAAAAGGTAAGGAATGGCAGAAATATTACAAACATTCACAGAACAAGGTTATAGTTACCCACAAGCTTTTAAAAACTTGTTACCGACTGGTTTTGCATGGCCTAAAGATGAAGATACTTTCTTAAATGATTTTGCAAAAGCAATTGGATTAGTATTTGAAGATATGGATACTTTATCATGTGAAACTATAGACGAAGTTTTCCCCGGAACAACAACAGTTCTATTACCTATGTGGCAAGAAACACTAGGAATAACACCAGAACCAACACAAACAATAGAAGAACAAAGGCAACAAGTAATAGCCATGTTAACTGCCACTGGTTCTATTTCAAATAGTTACTTTATAAACTTAGCAAAACAGCTTGGTTATGAAATGACTATTATAGAGTATGGCGCAATAGTTGCAGGAATATACAGAATAGGTGATGAAGTAGGAACAACAAATGATTACAGTTATGAGTTCGATGTAACTTTTGTTGTGAATAATTCTGATGATTACAGCGTTTTAGAGAGTACATTCCAGTCAATATTACCTTCCTATGTAAAAGTATATTACATATCAGTAAATACTTAATATTAAAATAGGGAGAGAATTTAATGCAAAATATTACTTTTAATGAACCTGACCCAAGCACAGGAAAACCCGGAACATTAGTTCCTGTAGATTGGTTTCAAAATGTCAATGATGAAATTTCTAATGTTGTTACTAATGCTGGTATAACTTTAGATTCAACAAACCATTTACAGTTAACAACAGCTTTAAGTACCATTTACGCGCCCCTACTTTCACCAGCATTTAAGGGAACGCCAACATGTCCAACACCTGATACAACAGATGATAGCCAAAAAATCTGTAATACAGCATGGGTAAAATCATATGTAACAGCAGGTGAACTTGGATATACCCCTGTTAGACAAGGTGGCGTTTCTGATCAAACTAATGATACTGTTTATATCGGTAATGCTACAGATGGTTCAGGTCTTAAAGCTACTGTAAACACTACTGATCTTGGAAACTTTGCTTTTGAGTCATGGGTAGAAGGAAATTATCTTAACCTTGCTGGTGGCAATATTACAGGGTCATTGACTTTACAGGGAACAACTGTTGCCACAGTTAATACAGTCAACGCCGCAGAAGCAGATGTAAAAAACTTACTATCAGAAGAAACGGAACGCGCAGAAAACGTAGAATCTATAATATCATCCACGTATTACCCTATTAGCTCATCAACTACCATTACAGTCCCGACAGGTGTGACGAGGGTTTATTTACGTGGTATTGGAGCCGGGGGTGGCGCGATGGGATGCGCTGCCGTCAATACCACGCAGACCTATTCTGGTTCCGGTGGTGGTTCCGGCGGAATTATGGAGGGCGTCTATTCCGTTACTGGCGGAGATACGTTGAAATTCACCATAGGTTCGGGCGGCGCTGGTAATATCGGTCCGGGGTCCGGCTATTACGGGGGCGTGACCTCGTGCGTGAATGGCGCGGGCCAGCGCCTTCAATCCCTGCCTAGCGGAAGCCCCGGCGTAAAGTCTACCACGACGAATACGGCAGGTGGCGCAGGTGCGGGCATGGGGACATCCGATGTGTCGGGAACATTCCGCAACGACCCCGGCAACGATGGGCAGGACGGGCAAGCCGGGACGGCTCAACTTTCTGGTGCGGGCGGTCCCGGACCCGGTGGCGTAGGTGGTGCGCGATCCGGCCTTCAGGGGGGGCAGAACGGAACCGCGTATGGTGCTGGCGGTGGAGGCGCTTATGACACGGGGTTTACCGGCAACAATTACGCGGGCGGCTCAGGCGCTTCAGGCTTCTTTCTATATAAATGGCTTCCATAAGAAAATGCCTCATAGATATATCTATGAGGCATTTTCTTCTTAATCTTTATTATGTTCAAACAATTCGGAACCCCCATGATTTTCTAACAGCTTGGTTTCACGTTTTGCTTTAGTAGCTTCACGTTTTGCCTGATATTCAGGATCGGCGGCATTCCGTTCACGGCTGGCTTTGCGTTCCGCAATCATTTCAGCAGCTACATTATCAAGCACGTCATCAAGCTCACCAGCTTCGGCAACCTTTATCAAGTTTTCATAAAACTTGATAAGTGAAGCGTAGGTAGTTCCAACACGAAGGGCGGCTTTATCATCTGTTTGTGTTGGAAGTATTTTAATTTTCTTTACAGAATAACGCACAAAAGTATATGCGTTTTTATCAACAACTTTATACCACTTCTTACCTTTAATTGGTTCACCTTCTGGCTTCATATCATATTCAACCAGTGAAATTTGTGACTTAACTGCATTAATGAAATTTTCACGCGGAGAAGGATTGTTAACAACAACACCTTTCAAAATGTTGTTGTCATCAACAGCGGTAACACCTTTTAACAAAGACTGAATCAACATCATTCTTATCCTTATAAGCTAACTTATCTATTATATGTATGTAGTTTTTTATAACAAGTCTAAACATCATACTGACAACGTTATCTGTTTATATAGCCATATGAAGGTACATAACGATGTAGCTACAGATACATACAGTTGTCAGTATGTAAAGTTACACATACTGAATATGACTTATAAAAATTTTCCGACTCTATGGATGGTTGTTGACATGAATCATTCCTGTAACTACGGTTGATTCGTGTAAGGCAATGTTCAGTAAGGGAGGCCCAAGTGACACGGATTCAATCTGATGATTTATTCGCATCATCGGGCAAGCGACAGAAACGCGGACCTAAACCTAACCCCAATGCCAAGAAGCTTCTTACGCTTAGGATTGATCCTGACGTAATCGAGGCTTTCAAGCGCACGGGCGACGGGTGGCAAACCCGTATGAACGATGCCTTACGCTCGGCTATGCCCTAACCCTAGATGAAAGAAAGGCCACGCTAGATTATTCTAGCGTGGCCTTTGGAACGCAGATGAAGATGTTATAGCACACCATTCAAAGCTGACGTGAGATTGCTACCCACAATCGCTCGCCGGTTTAGCCCCCCGTTATCCCAAATCGGTCATTGCGACCAAATCAGGCAAGGCATGAAACTGCTATAGCAGTTGCTTGTGCCTTGTTCAAGGCAAAGCTAATGAACTTCAATGACATTAAGGCAACCATTATGGATTGCCGTAAGGCCAGAGCATTAACGGCATTACATAAGGACATACTTTTTCAGTTGTTGTTCCTGACCCGTAAAGCGGGTCACAGAAGTCCTTCCCATAAGCTGATAGCTAAGATGGCCGGTGCCAGTGCCCGCACTGTCTGGACAGCCTTACAAATCGCGCAGGAGCTGGGGATACTAACCATCATTCCCAGACGTAAGCGTGTGGGGCGTCGTTGGTGGAAGGACACAAACGCCTATGTTTTCAGGGCGTTAGCCAAGGTTCCCGAAGCTGCCGCATCTATTCGCAAATTTTACGTAACGGGGAATAAAGATATAATTAAAAAGGCTTTAGGGGCTGTGGATAACTATCCAGACCCAAAAAAGCACAACCACCTATCCACTGATGACTATCTACGCTTAGTCGCGGACTGGCGTAGCAGGCAGGCAGGCATAAAAATTGCTTAGAAGATGGATGAATGAGTGACGACTTTTTCACGTAACGCATTAAAAAACCGGCGGATGGTATTTTGTGCCGAAAAGAGCAACATATCATGAACAAAATGTAACATGATGGCATAATGGAACTTATGCGACATCTAGGGATGTTATCGACCGTAATGGAAAAATCGCCAGATTTGTGATGCCCATATATCTGATTAACGGGCAAATGGGCTTGCTCCCACGTCACGGAATTGACAGTGTTCAGATAGCTATGGCCGCCGGGACCAAGCATCATTTTATGGAGATATGACTATGCCCTCATGGGTAAGATTCATCGAGCATTACAGCAATAAACAAATCACAGTGAATAGTGACCAGATCACTTCAATTCGTGATGGTCAGATAGATTTTGATAATGTCGGCCATATCTCACTATCTGACGGCCAAAAGCTGATCGTGAAACGAACGCATATCCTAGTGGAAGATTCGTATGGTGACATCAGACAATATATTATCTAGCCCAACACCACCCTAGAAAGGGGGATTAAAAATCCCCCTCCCCTATATCGTCGTAAACTTGATCGTGGTTCCGGCGGCCTACATTGACCACCAGGATCATGACTTCGCTGTCTTTGACCGCATAAACAAGCCTGTATCCCGAATCCCGTAGCTTGATTTTATACAAGCCGTGGAGCGGTCCAGCCAACAGAGGCGCAGCCCTTGGATCGTCCTTCAGCTTCTCAAGCTTCTTTTTGAACTGGATTTTGATGGTGTTATCCAGCTTACGCCATGCCTTTAGCGCAGGTTCAGAAAAGCCAATTTCATAGCTTGTCGAGGTCATCAATTTTTACTCTGGTGATCTTACCCGGGTTCGCCAGCACCTTCTTTGCTTCGATCAGTAATTCCCGATCCTCGGCGCTCAAAAGTTCTTTTTTGATCGGCGGTTCCCCGGTGGTTGCTATGTAATGAAGAACATCACGGAATATGTCTGAGGGTTTTAAGCCCGCCTGCTTCAAGTTTTCATAGGCTTTGTCCTTTACTGCCTTATCAACAACCATGCTGATTTGTGTTTTCTCACGGCTTCCGGTGCTGGTGGTTGTGGTGGGCATGTGAAAGAGTCCTCGGATAATCTTGCTTGTTAATCTCACGCGCGGGACGTGTAGATCTTATGTAGTGTTTTTGTAGTTATAGAGCAAGGGGAATCCCTCGCACTCGAAATATGTAGCTACATATTCCCTTGACAACTACGTAACTACGGTATTATAAGAGGGACATAGCAAGGCAATACCGCCTGCCACTGTTGAGGATTTAACCCAATGACTAACGATGTGTTCAAGCAGGCTGGCAAATACGCCATCGAGTTTATGGCGGAACAGGCAGAACTTACCCCGGAAGAAATGGCACAAGCCATTGAGAACGATTTTAAGGCTGACGGAAACGGCTCTTACAGGCGTTTCGTGAAACTGATGGTAACGGCGCAGGAACGCTTTAGCAGCAAGTAGCAACACAAAGCACTAGCTTCATGAAGCTAGTGCTTTCCCCTCCCCTTTCGAGGATGTAAGCTAATACCTGATTCCCTGCGCAATAAAAACAAAAGCCATGATACCGAGACCATTAAAGATGTCGCCAGCATATGCGATTCCAAAAACCAAGATCAGCGATTGGTGCTGGATGAACTGGAAGGGCGTTTAGGTGCCGAATGCGTGGAATAAAAATGTAGCTACATCAAATAAGGTGGTTGTTGAAGCTACAGGTATCATCTGACAGAAAAGCATACACAAACATAAAGCTTTATGTTTGTGTAGCACCAACTACATAAAGTTCTAGGGGTATAAAGATGGCTTTAAAATTTTCTGCCCAAGAAACAGCGGCCATGAAGCGGCATCAAATCAAACTTACGAATCTACTGACGCAGACGATTCAGGCCATACAGAAATTCAATGCTGAACTTGATTCCATGAACGATACATTCAAGGCTGTTAAGGACCGCCTTGAAGATGAATTTGAGGGTAAGACCTTGGCTTGGCAGGATGGAGAAGATCGGGCGCGTATTTCAGATTGGCTTGATGAACTTCAAGCTATCTCCATCAGTAAGATCAAAGAACCTGAAGGTATGGCAAAACTAGCATCCTTGAAGGCTCTAAATTTAGAGCCGTGACATATGTAGCAACAACATCATAAAGCATTATGTAGTTGAATATACAGAAACCTGATGCTATCTGTATATGAAGATACAGGAACACAAAACATCATGAAGAAAGTTCTAGCTTTTTCAAGCTCTAAAGGTGGGGCAGGCAAGTCTACTACCTGCCAGATTGTGGCACAGGTACTTGCTCACAAAGGACAGGCCGTGACGATCCTTGATGCCGATCCAAACAAGCCGCAAGAACGCTGGCGCACAGGCGATTCAAAACTACCAGTTAAGGTGATAGGGGATATCACCGAAAACAACGTGGTGACGCACATAAACGCTATTGAGGCAGGTTACGTGCTGATCGACCTTGAAGGCGTGGCGTCAAGGCTTGTGGCGCGGGCCATAGCTAAGGCTGATACGGTTATAGTGCCATTTCAGGCAAGCACATTAGACGCCAATCAGGCGGGGCGGACCATTAACCTGATCAAAGAAGAAGAAGAACTGTTGGAACGGGAAATCCCGTTTAAGGTGATGCTCTCCAGAACCAATCCGGCCATTCAGTCACGGCTTGAAAGGGATCTCGCGGCGCAGCTTGCGCGCAATGGCCTGCCATTGATGGAAAACCAGTTGAATGAACGATCTTCATACAAGGCCATATTTGCCTACAAAACATCCCTGTATGAACTGTCATCAGAAAAGGTTAATGGCATTGAAAAGGCCATTATGAATGCTGAACAGGTAACGAAGGAAATTGTATCATGAGTGATGATGATGCTTTTGCCATTAAGCCAACGGGCCGTGATGTTGATCTTGAAAAGATTGATCGAGTGGCGGAAGGACATGGCTTTATAAGGCGCGAAGTGAAAACAAGGCGTAACCATGTTGGTCTTACGCTTCCGATTAACGTGAAGCTTGATCAGGAAACATACAATGCCTTTATGCGTTTCTGTTCAGACCACGATGATATGACTTACCGAAAGGCAATAGGTAAACTGTTGAAAATGGCAGGATACCTTAAAGAATGAAACAAAGGGGGCTTAAATGCCCCCTTTTTATTCAGGTTTGTTATATATGTTATAACCTTCTTCTGTTGCAAATAGTATAAACAATTTCCAGCCGTTGTATTCAAATATAAGATCAACAAAACCTTGTTTTTTAAGTAAATGTTCATATGTTTCTGATTCTTCATGTAGCCCTTCGCAAACATATTCAACCATTGCGCTATATGAAACGTACTTCTCTAAAAGGCTAATGGAAGTTCTTGAATCAGAACCTTTAAGCCATTCACCAAATTCTTCTTGACAATGAATTATAATATCTACGTCTATTTCTTTTGGTTCATTGGCTTTAATTTCAAGTATAGTTTCTTCAAAATTTAAATTTTTCACATATTGTTTGCAACAAGATTCAATTTGTTTTTTTGCTGTTTCTGCTACATTACATATAAGTTTTTTGCATTCTTCATTGTTAACAAGGCGTTCTGTTGTATATAGAACTTCTTCTTGAACAATTTCATTTAGTAGATATTCTTCAATTTCTTCTTCTGAATTTTGGTATATTTCAGAAAGTATATATGAAAGGCGTTCTTCTAGTTCTGAAATAATGTATTCTTCAATGTAGTTAGCAAAACCAATTTGAATTTCGTTAAGCATTAATTTGTTTCCTTTATGTTGTTTCAAAAATACCTTTCTTAAATGCCTTTAATATGTGGCGTTGTTTGAAAGAGAAAGCTTTATGTCACAAACAAACTTTTTTAACAAGTAAAAAATAAACTAAACAGCAAAAAACTTAATATACATGTTTAAAGGACATAGAAGACGATAGAAACTTAAATTTCTAAACAGGTATGAACCTACCGGAATTAAGTTTTTAAGTTTCTATACTGCTATTCAAAAACAGCCCCTAGAAAGCCGTATGATGGCCTATACAGGGTAAGCCATACACTAAGTACCTAATCTGACGTAAACGGCACTGTATGGGCAACGTCAGGGCTTCTAGGCGAATGTTTCAAAGCTAAATAAACATGATGGTTAATAGCCATTACTTTTATAGTAAATTACTTCCTAAATGAAAGGCATGTCTAAAATTTTAGACATGCCTTTTTGCAACTAAATACCACTATTATAATAATAGGGGTAATAGTATGTCAGATGTTCAAACTACATTACAAACATTCATAACTGCATTTAACGACAATCTTACAAAAGTAAATGAACTTATAAAGATCATTGAAATATACGGTTATAATTCAACATTAAAAACTGTTGTTAATAACAGTGATGAATATTCAAATGTTCGTCAAAATGCACTTGTGTTAATTGGTTCTATAATACCAACAATAATATTCACTACTTCAACAGATGCAGAAAACCTAAAAGATGAACTTTCATATATTTTCGATGCTGAAAGCTATTTCATCACTGATAGGCAATTATTTACTTACTTTAATGACCTGCAAGCATCCATACAAACCGTATTAAGTGAAAACGGTTTTGGTTTACCAGAACTGATAACATATACAACTAAAAATTCATTACCGGCGGCTTTAATTTCACAAAACCTATATGGCGATGGTTCATATGATGACGACATAATACAAAGAAACAACGAAAATGTAATACATCCGTTGTTCATGCCATTGTCTTTAACTGTTTTGTCAGGTGTTGAAAATGTCTGATATTACAGTAACAGCAAAGGCACCATATAGGCCACCAACTAATGATTTATATGTAAGAATAAACAGTATTCTATATAGTAACTTCATTTCTTTTAGATTTACAAGGTCAATGGAAAATGTTCCATCTACATTTACAATGGAATTATTGTGTTATGGAGATACTTTACCTGTAGTTACCATGAATGAACCTGTAGAAATATACTTGCAAAAGAAACAAATATTTTCAGGTATGATTGAAATGAGAAGTATAATTGTTAATGGAAACAATACACATTCATTGTCAATTAGTGGTCGTTCAAAGCTAAAGAAACTGGTTGATGATATGCCGGAATATGCCGGAACTTCCATTAACAACATTCAAACATTGGAAGACCTATGCTTACAAGTTTGTAAAACTTGTGGAAATGTTGGTGTTTATAATTTGTCAACTACAAATGATAAGATGGCATGGAATTCTGTTCCTTATAACATTGGTGATACAGGATGGTCCATTCTTGATAGATACGCCAGATACCAAGGGAAGTTATTGTATGATAATGGATATGGCGCTTTGGTAATTAATGATGTTGCTAAAACTGCTACAACAACCATAAATGAAACTTCACCTTTAAGAAGCTATGGTTTTTCAGAAGACATCACACAGCGATACGCACAATATAAGGTGCTATGGCAACCATACACTACGTTGTCACAGACTGGATTGCCACCAGCAGCCACCAGCAGCGATCCACAGGCAACCATATTCAATGGTGAAGGCCGCACCAAGATAACGATCAACAGCACCAGTGACGAAGATGGGTCTTTGGCGCAAAGGTACGCACAATGGCAAGCAAACCGTGCTTATGGCCGTTCTCGTTCCGTTACGGTTGAACTTGTGGGATTTACCGACGCTTCCAATACATTATGGGACGTCAACCAAATGGTGAACATTAACTTGCCAATGATTGGTGTTAATGAAGCTATGGTTACATGTGACGTTACATATTCATATAGTAATGGTGGTGGATCAACTACTGAAATTACATTTTATCCTGCATTGGCATTTACCTTTGAACCCGCCACTCTCTACCAAAGTGACCCGTCACTTCAAAACTTGCCATCAGCATAAGGGGATTTATATGGAGAGAAGCATACAAGAATTAAACAATAGGGTAACACATTTAGTTAAAACTGGTACCATTTCAAACAAAATAGTAACCAATGGCACCATACATACCGTACAAGTGTCACAGTTCAATGGTTATGAAGTTCATAATAATGTGCCCATGTATGGAACATGGGGCGTTACTTCAACACCGCCAGTTGGATCGCAAATAATTACATTGTCAGGTTATGGCGCAGGCAACAATAAGTTTGTCATTGCCACGCATGATGTGAACACCCATCCACAAAAAATGTCACAAGGTGAAACGCAAATATATGATGCCAATAAGCAATCATTATATTTGTCAGTAAATGGCATTATCATAACAGCACAAAATGAATATGAAATAAAGTTAGGTGATAATACCATTTTCACCATAAACAAAGATGGCATAAGCATTGATGCAAATGTGTCAATAACTGGTGCATTGAAAGTCAGTGATAGTATCACCGCCACTGGTGATGTAACCGGCAATAACATTTCACTTTCAAGCCATATCCATTCAGTGACAGCAGCACCGGGTGAAACTGGTGCGCCACAATAGTAAATAAGGAATAACAGCCAAGGAGAAAATATGAAAAAACTTATTTTAGCATGTGCATTATGTTCACCATTATTTTTATTAAATGCTTGTTCAGAAAAGAACGCTGAAAAAGGCGTTTATACAGCAGAAGCAACTTACGTATTATTAGCGAAAGCCGCTGATCAATATGAAACAGGCAAGTTAGGTATTATACCTGATGCCAATATCATAGCACTTATTAAACAATATGAACAAACAGCATATACAGACATAACAGCTTTGTCAACAAAAGCACAAGCAGGACAAGCAATTACAGCAACAGAAGAATTGTCGGTTACACAAGCAGTTGAAACATTAAAAGACTTTCTAACTGAAAAAGGCATTTATACAGGAGAATAAAAATATGAACGTAGCAGAAATAATACCATTATTGGAAGCCGCAATATCAGACATACCAACTTTAATCACTATCATTGAAAACCTAATTTCAATCTACAAATCAGGCACAGCACCAACAGCCGACCAATGGGCATCACTTAATGCACTTGCGGCATCTGTACATAATGCTGTTCAAACTGACGGGACAAAATAATGTCCCGTCAAGAACAGACTGTTGTAAATGAAAAATACGATAAGAACTATACAAACATTAAAGTGTTGGAATCAGAAAAGCCAAAAGCCTATTACTTGAAGTATAAAAGCAAGCCATGTTCAATAAAGAAAGAAATGGCACATTCATTTAACAACAACAGTTATTTGCCAAAAGTAATGACTGAAAGCAAAGCGAAAAACCAATGCAAGAAGTTAAACGAGCATTTCAACACAACAGATTTTAGTTACGAGGAATTATGATTACACTTACTTACAACAACGACTATCAATATTGTGATTGGTTTATGTCCAATGATGGACAACTAAACTTAGAAACAGAAATATTAGTGGCACTGGGAACTGACCGCATAGCAGAAGACACATGGACTGGCGCAGACAAAAAAGGCTGGTGCCTTGATCCGTCCTTTGGTTCCAGATTATGGGAACTAAAAGAAATGTCTTATGAAAATGGCACATACGAATCTAAAGCAAATTCATTTGTAAAAGAATCTTTGCAGTACTTAATAACTAACGAAGTATGTAAAGATATAGATGTGTCATCAACATATGATAGTGGAAGACTAACCATTATGATAACAATTACAAAAAACAATTCAGAAAAAGAAGATTATCAATATGAATGGGGTACTAACTAATGGCTATCCCAACATCATTTGCAGGAATACAGTTCTATACAAGATCATGTTTAGAAACAGGTTATAATAAACAAGCAGTTCAACATGAAATAGTAAAAGGGAATGGCCCTTATATTGAAATAATGGGTAATGGCACAAGCGTATATGAACTGGAAGGATTTTTAGATAATAGTTATGGTTTGTATTTGGACAAAAACATGTTTATGCAACAAATACAGTCAGTTGGCATTGGTCAATTATTACATCCTTCATTGGGTTTAGTTTCCTGTTGGTGTTCAAATGTAACAACAAGAGAAGATGCAAACCAATTAGGAATAATCAACATAACACTAACTTTTGTTGTTTGTAATAATGACCAATATACATTGACAACTGATAATGGTTCAATATTACAGTCAATAACTAACCGTGCTTCAAACTATCTAACAAGTATGAACATCAGCGGTTTGGGAACTAATGCTATGTCATTGGTTAGTGGTGGTGAAGCCATTATGCGAAACGTTGGCGGCATTGATTCAGCACTGGCACCAATGGGACAGACACTTGGTAGGTTCTACCAGTATGGCGGCCAGTCCACAGCGATCTTGAACATGATTAGCGTGAACCAATCAACGGCAGGTGTTGTGCCATCAGTGATAAGCAACCATTCGTCAGTTGTTGGTGCTTTAGCGGCCTTATAACGGCAAAAGCAGCAGAAAAAGGCATAAGAACACCCCCCGGGGTAAAAAGTTTTTATGCCTTTCTTGCAATCGCACAACCCCCTTTTTCTTTTACAAGACAAGAAATAAAATAATTTTTAGGAGTGACAAATGAACTATGAACAAAAAATAAAAACAATGGTTGATGACAAGCCACAATATGAATTTGCCATAAAACAGTTTGCACGTTTGTTAACTGATCGAGACGCATTACAGGCGTTAGTGGACGAACAAGGATTCACGTACAGGGCCGGTGACTTAATCAAACCAAATCCAGCAGTTGGACAATTGCGTGAAGTTCAAAAGCAGCTTCTTACTTTCTATTCAAGGTTTGGTTTAACTTCTCGTGATGAACGCTTGTTAGAAAAAGAACAAGAAGAAGATACAGATTTAAGTGAATTTTCAGACTTGGAGTAATAATGGATGTATTATACAAATACGCTTATGATGTAGTAGCAGAAAAAATAGATGTTTCAAAAGAAACTAAAGCAGCTTGTTTAAGGTCCATTAATGACCTTAAAGCATCAGAATCAGAAGACTATCCATATTACTTTGATCCCACGGACGGCTTACGTTTCATAAAGTTTGCCGCACATTTCCGCCATCTGGAAGGTACCAAAGCGGGTGAACCTTTCATACTAATGCCGTGGCAAGCATGGGTTTTTGGTCAAATCCTTGGCTGGAAAGAAAAGGGAACCAACAACAGGCGTTTTCGTGTGGCGCACATTGAAGTGCCCAGAGGCAACGGTAAATCGTTCATGAATTCGGTTTTCTGTTTGTATGCGTTGTCACTGGATAAGATGAAAGGGCCACAGGTTTATTGTTGTGCCACGTCACAGAAACAGGCGCGTATCATTTTTGATAAGGCGCGTGACATGTGTGAAAATGAACCAAATAAGTTCATTAAGAAGTTTCTTGGTTTACATGTAAGAACACATGATATTGAACTAAAGAAGAAATTAAATGGTTTTACAAATCGTGGTGTTTTTCGCCCTTTGTGTGCTGATCCAACAAGGCTTGATGGTTTAAACATTTCAACAGTTGTTATTGATGAACTTCATGAAATGAAAAATAGCCACATATGGGACAAGTTAATATCTGGCGCTGGTAAAAGACCTTCAACATTAGTCATTGCAATTACAACTGCCGGTTTTGATATGGGAACTGTTGGTTATGAAAAAAGTATGTATTGTTCAAAAGTTCTAAAAGGTGAAGTTATAGATGATACTTTTTTCGGTTGTATATGGAAAGCTGACGCAACTGATAACATGTATTGCGTGGAAACGCTAAAGAAAGCAAATCCCTGTTGGGATGACATGAATGATCATGGCCTGTTGATGTCATCCATGAGTAAAGCGGAAGTTGTTCCATCAGAAAGGAATGCATACTTAACGCTTCATTTAAATCAATGGGTTGCCAATGGCGATTCATGGCTTGATCTTGATAAGTTACGCAAATGTAAAACTGTTTTAGATATTAAAGAATTTGTTAATGAACCTTGTTATATAGGTTTAGATATGGCGCGTGTTTCTGATATGGCATCTGTTGTTCAGTGCTTTTACAAAGATGATAAGTTATATCTATTTCCACATTATTTTTTGCCAGAAGATACCATTAACGCACGCTTGAAAAATCCGTTGTATAAGGACTGGCTGGACAATGGCTGGATTCATTCCATTCCCGGTCCCGTGATTGATCCTGAATATGTGCGTAAGTTCATAGAAGACTTATGCATGACATATGATGTGCAGATCATAGCAGCCGATCCAGCGTTGCAAGAAGGTGTTGCCATACCATTGTATAATGCTGGCTGGCCTATCAGGAATTGCCCGCAAGCATGGAAATTGTCCAAGCCTGCCAAAGCATTGCAATCCATGATTTTGACTGGAAACATACGTTATGAAAATCCCATCTTTGAATGGAATTGCGGTAACTGTCATATAAAAACAGATACCCGTGAAAACATATATGTCAGTAAAGATTACACTTCATCACCACGTTTAATTGATGGTGTTATTGCCACCATAATGGCTTTGTATAAGTTGATACCAGATCAATATGAAGGGTCTTGTGTTTCTTCATGGCAGGTTGATTAAAAAAGGAAGCATTAAGCTTCCTTTTTTAATCTTTTAGTTTTATGTAAAATTCATGTTCATCTGTTATATCGTTTATGTTTTCTGGTAAAATGTCATCATATGAACAGCTAATTACATTGCCATTTTCAAAATATTCTATTTTCAGATCATCTTTTTGGTATGTGAATATAGGTTCATATGGATGTAGCTTTATGTTTTCATTCATGGATATGAACCACAAACCAAGTCTTGTTATGTTGTTATGATAAGTTACATACCATTCTGTTGATGGCTCTCTTATCAGGATAAAGGTTGTATCGCCATCTGGAATGTAACTGGCATCATGAACAGTGCCATTAACAAAAATGGTATCTTTTAATACTTCATAATTATAGTTTTTAAGTTTAATGGCTTGTAATAGCTTTTCTTTAAGTGACATAGTAAATTACCTCATGTTTTAATTATTTAACATGAAGCATGTAAAGCTATCATTTAAGGCATTAAACCTTTAAGTTTTAAGTAGAACGCTGTTTCTTCATCCATGTTTTTTATATCAGTTATGTATTCTGAAAGTTTTTCAATAACTGTTCCATCTGGTTTATAACTTATAATAGGTTCATGAGTTGTAAGCCAATATACAATCCAATATGGCTCTTCTATTTCTTTATCTTCTAACAATCTAATGTAATGTCTTTCGGCATCACATATTGCTATGTCCTTATCTTCGCACCATTGAAAAGCGGCATGATTAAAATCTATTCTGTTTTCAGATGGATAGTAACTAAACAGTAAACCATTCAAGTGCTTGAGTTCTTCTGATCTTGTTCCAGAAATGGTGATTTTATAATGGTTTTTTTTGTTGGCGGCAAAGTAACAACGTTCTGTTAATTCCTTTCCTTTGTAAAATACGATTAGCTTTTCATCTTTTATTTCAAATGTGAATAGCTGATCCATAATGACAGGCAGTTTCAAAAATTCAATCATATCCATTATATTAAATCCTTTAGTTTTAAGTAAAATTCTGTTTCTTCATCTATATCTAAAATATTTTCTGGAACGATTGCTTGTTCCGTGCCACCTATAACTGTCCCATCCGGCATAAAGACTAGATCACTATTTTTGAAAAAATCATCATAACTTGATCGCTCAATAAGACTTAAAAAGAACTTTCCGTCTTTGAAAAGTATTACGCTAATGTTCTGTCTTTCAAATCCTTTGTTTCTATCTGCTTTATAGCATAAACTGTATTGTATGTTATATTCAGGAAACTTATCGCAATGGAATATGTAAAGATTATCATCTTTACTATACCTTTCGAAACTTATAAGATTATGATCCTTTATAAAACCTATTTCTTTTAATTGTTCTTCATCATCATGTATTTCACGGACTCGCATGGCCCACATCATTATTTCTTTTATGTTCATATTAAGTCCTTTAGTTTTTGTTTTATTATTGGATCATTTATGTTTGTAATACCTTCATCTGAAAAGGTGCCACCATAAATGGTTCCGCCTTCATCAGCCCAATAAGTTGCTAATATCTGGTATTCTATTCCTTTGTTGCAATTTTCAAAGTCAACTTCAAACATAGTTGGATATTCTATACAATCTATATTCATGTTTTCATCAAAAACTTCTTCATAGTAATTCAATATGTTAAGAAAAATATATTCTGGATTAGGTTTATTGTAACTAAGGTTACAAAAGAAAAAATCTGTTTCAGTAACATAAAATTCTATATCAAGTTCAGTTCCAAAATAGGCGGTTATAAGATAATGGTTCGTACATGCTGTTTTTTTATCAAACCATACTTCTTCTGGTCCGTTGTATGTTAAGTGTGGTATTTTCTTATCAAAGAAATCTTTATAGTGAATTTTAAAGTGATCTTTGTATGTTAATGGTAATCTTATTACATCAAACAAATCCATGTTGTCTGTCCTATCAGTTAATGTTGATTGTATTTAAGATCAGCGAAAAGGCCGCATATAAGGCGCTGTATGGCTTTGTGGGATTGTTCTGGTATATGGATAGCTGAAATGGCTTGAATGGGCTGTACGGGCAACGTCAGCGCTTCTATGGGTATGATAGAATCTGGCCTTTCAGAAATGTTCACCCGTAATCTTCAGGGGGAGTGTTATGCCGCGTTGCGGCTCTCTATCCCTTGACCTGAAATGAACAGGATCATGTCTGTTTCAAATCAGAAAAGGAAATGAAAGCGAAAATTGAATGAAAGGAATTTGTATGGGCAAGTGAAACGACGCCCATACTTGTTCTTTTTATGAAATTTTAGCAAAGGATTAGCTTATGCCGTTAGGCATAAGTAAGTCCTTCTGTTAATTTAGTTTGTAACTAGACAACGAACTAATGAAAACAGGTAAGGAATAACTTGTCTTGTTTCATTATGCATTGTTCATTTAGTAAGTTATTTTTATACATCTGGTTTGAAACAAGACAAGTTATTCCTTACCTGTTTTCATTATAGCATGTTTTTTTGTTTTCATAATTTAAGCCATGCCTAATTGCCGGTTTCACCGGCAAGCAAGCATAGTTAGATTGCGAATATAAAAAAGAACAAGTATGGGCGTCGTTTCACTTGCCCATACCTGATTGTTTCTTTTTCATATCCTCAATTTCTCATTATTTGGTTTTTTGTTTTGGAAATAAACAGTAATTACGAAAAACCGCACCCGATATCTATATAGTCTTTTATGGGATAATGAGTGCAGTTTTCAGACAGAGAATGAAGGTTACGGGTAAACATTTTAGTTTTACTTCTTTATTGCGCCTTTTTTCACGATCTGTTATAAATAACTTTAACAACAGGGTAATAACTGGCTTGGAGGCCATAAGTTATTATTCTTGCTTAAACAAAAATATTTACAACACCATAACAGCATGTTATAAATAATAACAACATACGAAGTAATTTGTTTGTTTCAATGTAAATATTTTTGTTTAGCTGCCCTGTTGTACTCCAATACAACAGGGCATTTTTTATGCTTACATTAAAGGAAAACAAAAATGAAAAAAACAAATTACATTGAAACATTAAACGCAATTCCAGCAGCAGGCAAAACACATGCTGCCATTACATACATAAAAGAAACCTTTGGAATTACAAAAAGCAAAATACTTTATGTGTTGCCAACAAAAGAAGTTATTAACGAAGTTTACAACAAACTTTTAGAACAAGGCATTGAACAGGTAACTAAAATATATGGTGATGATAATATTTCAACATCTGTTCAAGAAAGAATTGTTGATTTCGTTATAAACCAAGAAAGCCCATACATACTAATGATCACCAACAGGGCAGCCATGATGCTTTCAGATAGGCTTACTGGTTTCGACCTTGTGGTCATAGACGAAGAAATACCGTCATTTGGCGTTACTGAACGCCATTTGCCAACCAATAATGAAGATCAAATGGCATCATGTGAATATTTCTTTACATATATTTCAAGAACAACAACCTGTTTCAAAGGGTTATCAAAGTTATCATTAAACCATTCCTCATACAAAAACATAAACAAAGAAGATGAAATATACAAAGTTTTTAATGAAATGTTCGAAAACATGGATAAAGGAACATTTGACTATTACATATTAGATAATGAATTGGACAAACTTCTTGATGAAGAAAGCGATACAAATTCACTTCATATAATGTCCATAATGAGGCCAACATTCTTTAAGCAACAAAAGGAAGTAATTTACTTAGGTTATGATATTGAAAATGCAAATTCTTCATTAGTTTATAAGGCGTTGTATAACTATCAGTTCAAGCAATCAAAACTAGAAAAGAAATTACGTTTCAAACAATATTCAAACAAAGTGGTTATTTCATACATATTCAATGAAAGAATAGGAAAGCAAGCCATTTCAAACAATGAAAGGCTACAACAACAAGTTAAAGAATATGTTGAAAACAATAGCTTTAACAATGACTGTTTGTATAGAACCAACATTAAAATGAAAAGCAAAGTTAAGTTTTTCAATTCAGAAGAAATAATGGCAAAGCCACATGGCATCAACAACCCAAAATGGACACAAAAAACAAAGATCGTTCTTCTAAACCTTTTCTATACAAACCCATATGAAAGCATGTTCTTTCAGAACATGGGCTATGAGCCTGCCGATATTGAGGCAGGGCGCAACGTAAACATGATCGTGCAGCAAATTACCCGATCAGCCATACGCCACAATACAGGCGAAACCATAAATGTATTGGTGCTGGATCAGAATACAGCCCTATCAGCCGCAAGCGCATTTGCAAACGTAACCGTGCAGGATTCAGGCTTAATCCCGGATAAGGGTCCAAGGCAAACCAGATCCGATAAACTGGATAAGGAATTTGCCGAGAAATGCACAGAATGCAAAAAAATGGATTACAACTTTTCAAGAAAGAAAAAAATAACAAAACAACAACAAGAAGAATGGCTTGAAACATTGAAAGTATGGAAAGCACTATCAAACAAGCTTACAGATCAGGATTACAACAAAAAATTAAACAAAGCATTGAACGCAACAATTAAAGGGTAAACAAATGAACATAATAGAAAAACTTACATTTCCATTTAACCATGAAAAATATCTTTCCATATCAATAGATCATGATTTCACAGCTTCTTATTACTACAAAGGAAAGCTATTAGGTGAAGCTATTTTTGATATTGGGCTTTTCGACATTAAAATTGAAGATGTTTTCATTTCCATAACAGAAAAAAACGAAATATTTGCAATGACAGCAGATGGTGGTTTTTATATACAACAGAAGTATATTGATGGCTATTCATACGAAATATATTTGTTAAACAAAAAGATTGATTTTGAAACAGATAGTAAAGGGAACATAGTTAAAGGAACGCCACCTTTTGATTTAGATATTTCAAACATATTAGAATTAGAAAATGAAGAAGTTAAATTCTACTTAAAATTACAAAACAAAATTTAAGGAGAAAGGAATGCAATTAGTTTCAATATATGAAAATATAAACATACTAAACATTGAAATATTATCAGATTGGAGAGTATTTGATTTAGAAGAAATAGAAAAGCGGGTTGCTATATGGAATATAACTGGAGCCGGTGAACCTGTTATCCCCGGAATAGCACTTGATCTGTTTGTATGGGAAAACAAAGATCATGAACACATTGAATTCATATACAACTACGCAAAACATCATAATTGGCAAGAAACCTTTAAGGACTGGTCAAGCCTTATAGATGATGAAAAAGAACAATTAGTATTTTACCTAAAACTACAAGAAAAAAACTAATGTTCTTCATACTAAAACAAGCATAAATTAAAGCACTGATTAAATAACTATATAACAAGCAAAATTAAAGGAAGTAAATTAAATGGTACATATTTTACTAATAATACTACTAACAATGTTTATAATAATTACAATACCACAAGTATTTTATACTATATGGGAAGAAGTTATATTGAAATTTTTCCCAAAAAATGTATTGCCAGAATATAGGGAAGAAATACCGGACAAGGAAGATATCGAGGGATGGAAGGCATATGTTTTGTGTGATGACTGGCCCATACCACAAAACAGAAGAATATACAGGTATTTTGAAAATTTCAGGCAAGACCAGTTAGAACAAAAAGAAAGTTACATACATTGCATTATAAAAGAAGCATTAACCGACGAAACACAAACAAAACTATTTGCTTCCCATTTGAAAGATAATTTTGATACATGGGATGAAGATTTCAAAGACTGGGACCAACTTTCATATTATGAAAAAGAAGAATTATTATTTTACAAAAAACTACAAGGATTATATTAATGGCTAAAAGAAAAACAAAATACGATAGTTCATATCCAGTAACACCCAAACCAAAAGGTATCACACTTAACATTCAACATTATGCCGGTAAAGAAACACCATTAACAGGCATTACAACAAACGCACATGGAGAACAAATACATTATAACATTGTATTAAAGGATGAAAAGTAAAATATGGCTAAAGCAAGATCAAAAGAAAAATCAAAAAAAGAACAAAAAGCAACAAAGTTTTTAACAGAACATAAAGAACATCAACATTACAAGATAATAAAATGGTATGTATTATATAAAGATGATTGGGAAGAAGTGTTCAGCGGATGGGCCGATCTATCAGAAGAAAAACAGGAAGAAGTAATTTTCTTTATCAAGTTACAGTATGACGAACAAGAAGATACATCAGATGTTATAGACCTTTCAGGCGGACAATTAACATATGTAAATCTAAATTTACCTACAATTACACATGGAAATATTGTCATACCAAGATCATTAGGGAAATAATAAAGATATTGATACTTTTTTAATGATAAACAAAGATAAGTAACATATAATACAGTTATTATGTATTGTTACATTATTTTTCCTATAAAGCCAGTTTAGTTATTATAACTAAACTGGCTTTATTACATTCAAACAATCCCTTGAAAACGGCAAACGTTCCGTATATGTTCCTGACATGGCACATAACCGGACACGCGCGCAAAAGGATGAAGAACGAAAGCTGGTTCTAGCCACCAAACTTTCATTCTATAAGGCGTGGCATTTTTCCGCGTTCTGTCCTCGATGCTATGACTACCGCAAGGTAGAGATCCGGCCATTGCTGGCGCACAGGTCACCAACAGAAACCGTTGCGGAAACCATCAGCAAGCTAAGGTGCCACAAGCACCATATGGCACCAGATAGAATCACCCTTGAAGGTAAATGCCTTCATATCTATCTCAAGGGGCTTTATTAAGTTTAGCATAATTTTCAATTGTTAGTTGAACTTCAAGCAATCTTTTTTCAAGAATACTTTTGTGTTTAAAGTATTCTTTTGATAATTTTTCATAAGATTTTTTAAATTCAGAATTTACTTCAACATCATAAAAAAGCTTAGTTATTTCTAGTGATTTTTCAAATATTCCTTTACATGACATAATGTAGTTATCCATATCAATTATGTCATTTTTAATTTCTTCTTTTGTTTTTCCATATACACGAATATGTTTTATTTTTCTTTCATAAAGAGAAAACATATTATTAACTAATTCAAATCCTGAAATTTCTATAAAAACTTCCGATGACACATAAGATGTAAAAATATCCAAGTAGTCTTTTTTGTGGTTTATTTCTTTAAGGAGTGTTTTTATTGAAACCTGAAACTTTGAATATTCAACATCTTTCAATGGCATATCATATGACACTGTTTCGTAGTATGTTTTTAACAAACTAAATTCGTCATTTATCCTAGATGTTAAATCTTTAATTAAGCCTATAGTAGAATTCCTTTTACTAACATCTAATGAATTTTTAGATGTTACCGAATTTTCTTCGCTTATTTTAAGTGAATTCTTTGATATATTATAAGAAGAAAAAGAAATTATAGATGAAACAACAAGAGCCAATGAGGCTACAAAAGCTGATAACCAAGGTGCAAGATTTGTTTTTTGTATCCATCCAGAAATATACAAATTATAAGCTATCATACATACAAGAAGTATAATTGGAAGTACAAATGAAATTATACGAACTACATTTTTGATTGTTTTAAAATTCATGTCTTCTGGCCTTGTCTCGATATCAAGAAGTAACATGTAACAAGGCAATGTTCAACGCACTGGAAAACAAAAAGGACGTAACCAATTCGGGTTACGTCCTTTTTCACTTATAGGTTCTAAATAATGTCTAAAACTATTTATAAAAGTTTTCAGTAAATATTAAACTAAACATCAATAAGGAGAACTTTTTTATATGGACGATTTTCTTTCACTTATAGGTAAAGCTTTTATAAC
>NZ_BANE01000114.1 GCF_000964405.1 Novacetimonas hansenii JCM 7643 | reverse complement strand
CCCACATGCCACCACCAGCGGCCGCGACAGCGGCAGGCTGCCGCCATGTCGTGCGGCCAGTATGGACGCGCACGCGCCAATTACGAACAGGAACTGCCACGCCAGCGGGTCGAAATACCACCCGTCAGGGTCCAGCCAGTTGGGGAAATTGAGGGACGGGTCGAAATTGACCACCGCCCATAATGCACCGCTTGCCACCAGGACGGGCCATGGCCCCACCCGCCGCAGCACCCAGCACAACGGCGCAAAGGCCAGCAGCAGCACGATATAAAGCGGCAGGATATTGAGATTGCCCGGCAACGCCTGCAACAGCATCACCCGCCACAGGGAATCCAGCCCATGGGCCAGTTCGGGTTCAAGGAAATCGACCGGCACGGGCCAGTAATGCCGCCAGACCCGGATGGTGACGATCGTCACCACCGCCATCAGGGTCTGAAAGACATAAAGCCGCCCGCACCGGCGCACGATGCGTTCGACCACAGCCTGCCATGGCTGCCGCGAAAATGCCCGGCCATAGGCCAGCCACGACGCATATCCCGCCAGCAGCACGAACACCTCCGCCGCATCGGCAAAACCGACATTGCGCATGGTAAAGCGGTTAAGGACATCCTGCGGGATATGGTCGATGCACATCATCAGCAACGCCACCCCCCGCAGTGCGTCCACGCGGTGATCGCGCACCCGCGGCACGCCCTGTCCCGCCGTGGCGGTACCATCACCGGATGCGGCGGCCGGCCCGGCGGTGCGGGACGCATCGCGGGGGGCGTCGCGCCCACCCGGCGGCGTGGTGGCGGCCATGTGGGGGCCACCTGCCTGCACGCATGATGTCATGACAACGTACTACTTCTTCCCTGCACTGCGTATTCCCCGCCGATGGGCATGCCCCGCCCGTATCCCGGACGGGACCGGATGACAGGGGACACGGAATTTCACACTTCCGATACGACAGGGATAAATACGCCACCAAGGCCAATTTATAACCACGGCCATTCGCATTTTGCACGGGCGCCGTCCCGCGCCCCCTTCCGTCATCAGGCCATGGCCCCTATATCCGGCCTTCACCAGTTTTTTTCAGCGCAGGGGCAGCATGGCACAGATAACGCAGTCGGCAATCGAACAGGTGCTGCGCGATGTGCGCGACCCACGCACGGGGGCATGCGCGCTGGACCTTGGCACGCTTGACGCCACAACCGTACGCGACGGGGTCGTGCATGTCGCCATCGCCACCGATCGCGACCGCGCCGAACACATACGCCCGATGATTGCCGATATCGAAGCAAGGCTGGCGCATGACATAGCCGGGGTAAAGGGTGCCTCCGTCATCCTGACGTCCCACCGTGCGCCCGCAGCCGCAACCCCATCCCCCCAGGGCGGCGGCCACCGTCCGCTCAACCTTGGTGCGAAGCCCGGCAGCGCACAGCCGACCGGACCGCTGCCCCCCAATGTGGGACTGGTGATCGCGGTGGCATCGGGCAAGGGGGGGGTGGGCAAATCGACCACGGCCGTCAATCTTGCCGTCGGGCTGGGGCTGGAGGGGCTGCGCGTGGGATTGCTCGACGCGGATGTGCATGGCCCGTCCCTGCCGCGCATGATGGGCATGGACAGCCAGCCCGAAGTGCGCGACGGCCGCCTGCAACCCCTGCATGGCCACGGCATCACCGCCATGTCGATCGGCATGCTGGTGGAGGAAACGAAGGCGATGATCTGGCGCGGTCCGATGGTCATGGGGGCGATCGGGCAACTGCTGTCGGATGTGGACTGGGGCGAACTCGACGTGCTGGTGGTGGACATGCCGCCGGGAACGGGGGATGCACAGTTGACGCTGGCGCAGAAAACGGCGCTGGCGGGGGCGGTCATCGTTTCCACGCCACAGGATATCGCGCTGCTGGACGCCCGGCGCGGTGTTGCGATGTTCGAGAAGATGCGTGTGCCCGTCCTGGGCATTGTGGAGAACATGTCCTATTTCTGCTGCCCCAACTGTAACCACCGCACCGAACTGTTCGGCCATGGCGGCGCACGGGCCGAAGCGGAAAAAACCGGCGTACCCTTCCTTGGCGAAATCCCGCTATTGGCCGATATCCGTGCCAGCGGCGACAACGGCGCGCCCATCGTCATCTCCGCCCCCGACAGCCCGGCGGGCAAGGCCTACCGCACCTTGGCGCATACGGTGGGCGGGGCGCTGCGCAGGTTGCTGGACAAGAAGCAGGCGAAGTGACGGCGCTGCTTTATCCTGAAGGAAAAGAACACGCACCCAGAGCGGGTGGCGGGTCAGGGGTTTTCATCAAAACAAGCGTTTTTCCGGGTTTTCCCCAAAAAAGAACGTCTTTGGACCAGCAGTGCGGGAAAACGGGCACTGAGAGATTGTTTGAAAACACATCATTGATAGAAAACAGGAAAAGTTTTGGGATGCCGCCTTTCGATCGAAAAAGGCAGCGTCTTCTGAAGCTTTTTAGAAAAAGCTTCACCAAAAACTTTTATAATTTCAATATGTTATCGAGCCTGACTTTTCAAACAGGCTCTGATCTTTCCTGAAGCTTCGTGGATATCAGATCTGGCGGTCGCGCTTGATCCGGTCCCATGCGGCGTTGATCTGCGCAATACGGGCCGCACCCCTTGCCATCTCGGCCTCATCGGCACCACGCGCCGACAGGATATCGGGATGATGTTCACGCACCAGACGCCGCCACGTCACGCGCACTTCCTCATTACTTGCGGTGCGTGACAGGCCCAGAACGGCATAGGCGTCAACCTCGCTCACGCTGGGGCGGGCACGGCCATCCTGCGCGCGCTCCCACGCGCCGGGGGACAGGCCGAACGCCTTATGCACACGGCGCAGGAATTCTTCCTCCTGCGCATTGATCTCCCCCGTGGGGCCGGCATCGGCGCGCGCGATGATGAACAGGGAAGCCAGCCCCTCCTCCAGCATTTCCGTGCGATTGGAAAATGCACGGCCCAGTTCACGGGCAAAATTCTCGTAATCGTCGGTGCGCTGCCGGGCCATGTCGAACAGGCGCCCGACTTCCTTCATGTTTTCGGCCGGGACGTTGAAACGCCGCTTGAACGCATCGATTTCCGCGCGGTTGACCGGCCCGTCGCACTTCGCAAGCTTGGCCGACAGGACAATGATGACCAGACCATACATCTGGTCGTGCTTGCCCATCGCCGCCGCAAGCTTGGCGGCGACAAAGGTGGCTGCACCATTGGGGTCGGCATTGGCGCGGCCACCCCATCGATCGGTCCAGCCACCGGCCGGTGTTTCCAGCAACGAACCGTTATCGGCAGCATGCCCGAGCGCGGTTCCCACAAGGGCACCGACAGGACCGCCCACAGCGAATCCCGCGACACCGCCAAACAGTTTTCCCCATATCGCCATGGCCGCGAACCTAGCACGACGCGCGTGCTAACCCAACTGTTCTTCCCCGCCCTGCCCCCCTGCTGCCGGCAGGGCAGGCATCCATTCCAGCAGGGCCGCGACCCGCAATGCCGACGCCAGCGTGCGCATGGGATCACGCGTGGTATCGATGCGCGCGATCAGGATCGTAAGCCCGACCCCGCGTGCGCGCGCCATGCGTTCCAGCGCCCCCCAGAATTCAGGTTCCAGCGCGACACTGGTGCGATGGCCCGACAGCATCATGCTGCGCTTGTGCAACAGGGGCGACGGCGCGACGGGACGCATGCCCCTCATGACATCAGGCGCTCCACCGCCCAGCGCGCGGCATCCGCGACCACCGGGGCCGGGTCATCGCACAATCCCTGCGCCACATCGCACAGATCGGCGCGCGCGCTGTTGCCAATGGCGATCAGCACATTGCGCACGAACCGCGCACGGCCGATCCGTTTGATGGGGGAGCCGGAAAACAGCGTACGGAATCCCGCATCGTCCAGCACCGCAAGGTCACGCAGCGCCGGCGCCACAAGGTCGGGCCGCGCCCGCAGCTTCATCTGTCGTGTGGCCTGCGCGAAACGGTTCCATGGACATACCGCCAGGCAGTCGTCACAGCCATAGATGTGATTGCCCATCAGCGGCCGCAATTCATGGGGAATGGGGTCGGGGTTTTCGATTGTCTGATAGGAAATGCACCGCCGCGCATCAATCTGCCCCGGCGCGGGAAAGGCGGATGTCGGGCATATGTCAAGGCAGCGGGTACATGTGCCGCACCCCCCGCCCGAAGGCGCGGAATGCGGCAGGTCCAGCGTGGTGTAGATCTCGCCCAGGAACAGCCAGCTTCCGTGCGTGCGCGAGACGAGGTTGGTATGCTTGCCCTGCCACCCCAGCCCCGCATTCGCGGCCAGCGGCTTTTCCATGACCGGGGCGGTATCAACGAACACCTTCACCCCCGGTGGCGATGCCTCGCCACCGGGTTGGCGGCGTCCCTGCGCCACGATGAACTGCGCCACCTGTTTAAGCATGCCCTTGACCACGTCATGATAATCGCGATGCCGGGCATAGACCGAGATATTCCCCGCCATGGGATTGCGTAATGTCGCCAGCGCATCGCCATCAGGCGCATATGACAGGCCGAGCGAGATCACACTGCGCACGTCAGGCCACAGGGCGCGCGGGTCGCCACGCCACGCCATGCGCTGCGCCATCCAGTCCATCGCGCCATGACGGCCGGTCCGCACGAATTCATGCAATCGCGCACAGGCCGCGTCATCCAGCATGGCGGGCGCGAAACCCACCGCATCGAACCCGATCGCCACCGCGCGATCATGAATCCGGCGCGCAAGCCCCCCCGGCGCACCGGGGGGGCAGGCCACGGGTTGCGCACGCGCCGCCATATCAGGGTACGGGCGGAATGTCGGGGAAGGGCATCTCGTCGGGGGACCAGTCCTCCATCGCCCATTGCGCGCGCAGGTGGGCGGCATGTTCGGGCAATGTATCCTCCACAATGGCCGCGCGAATGCCCCGCATCAGACGCTGGTAATAGGCCAGATTATGCCACGTCAGCAGCATGGGGCCGAGGATCTCATTCGCACGGAACAGGTGATGCAGGTAGGCGCGGCTGTGGCGTGAACAGGCAAGACAGTCACAATGCGCAGAGATCGGGCGGCTGTCGGCCGCATGGCGCGCATTGCGCAGGTTCAGCGTCCCACGTTCGGTATAGGCCCGCGCCGTGCGGCCCGCGCGCGTGGGCATGACACAGTCGAACATGTCCACCCCGCGTTCCACCGCGCCAAGCAGGTCGTCTGGCGTGCCCACCCCCATCAGGTAACGCGGCGCATCCTGCGGGATCAGCCCGACCGTGGCGTCAAGGGTGGAAAACATCAACTCCTGCCCCTCCCCCACGGCAAGGCCGCCTATGGCGTATCCCTCGAACCCGATATCCGTCAGGGCGCGCACGCTTTCGGCGCGCAGTTCAGGTTCCGTCCCACCCTGGATGATTCCGTACTGGGCATAGCCGGGGCGCGCGACAAAGGCCGTGCGACAGCGTTCCGCCCACCGCATGGACATGCGCATGGACTGCGCAATCGTCTCGGGCGGGGCAGGCAGGGCGGGACATTCGTCGAAACACATGCTGATCGTTGCATCCAGCGCATGCTGGATATCGGTGGAACGTTCGGGCGTCAGGCGATGCTTTGACCCGTCAATGTGCGAACGGAATGTCACGCCATCGGCATCAAGCTTGCGCAGCGGGCCAAGCGACATGACCTGGAACCCGCCCGAATCCGTCAGGATTGGCCCAGGCCAGTCCATGAACCGGTGCAACCCGCCCAGTGCGCGCACACGCTCCGCCCCCGGACGCAGCATCAGGTGATAGGTATTGCCCAGAACGATCCCGGCGCCGGTGGAACGCACGGCGTCCATCGTCATCGCCTTGACCGTGCCGACCGTGCCGACCGGCATGAAGGTGGGGGTCGGCACCGTACCGTGCGCGGTTTCCAGATACCCGGCCCGGGCCTGACCAGAACGGGCCTGCGCCCGCCAGCGAAACGCGGTCATGCCGCCCCCCCGTCATTACGATGCAACAGACACGCATCACCATAGGAATAGAACCGGTAGCCCGCGGCCATTGCATGCTCATAGGCCGCCCGCATCCGCGCCTGTCCGGCAAAGGCACTGACCAGCATGAACAATGTCGAACGCGGCAGGTGGAAATTCGTCAGCAGCATGTCCACCGCGCGGAAACGGTATCCCGGCCGGATGAAAATCGCCGTTTCGCCATGAAAGGGATGGACCACCCCGTCCTCGTCCGTCGCACTTTCCAAAAGCCGCAGCGACGTGGTGCCGACGGCGATGACACGCCCACCCGCCGCACGCGCCGCGTTGATGCGGTGCGCGGCATGCGCGGTGATCGTGCCACGTTCGGCATGCATCCGGTGTTCGGAAATCTGTTCGCTGCGCATCGGCAGGAACGTCCCCGCCCCCACATGCAGCGTCAGCGTCTGGCGCAGCACGCCCGCCGCCTCCAGCCCCGACAGCAGGGCAGGCGTGAAATGCAGCCCCGCCGTGGGGGCCGCAACCGCGCCACGATGCTGTGCGAAGATGGTGCTGTAATCCTTGCGGTCTTCTTCCGTCGGGCCATCGGGACGTGCGATATAGGGCGGCAGGGCAAGATGGCCTGTATCGTGGAGGAACTGGTCAAACGCCTCGCCCTCCACATCGAAACGCATGACGACACCGCCCGCGTCCTCGCACACCACGACCTCGGCCGTGACCGCGCTGGGCGCGAATGTCAGGATATCGCCGGGTTTCAGGCGACGCGAATTGCGCGCAAGCGCGTGCCACGTGCCATCAGGCAGGATACGGTCAAGCGTAATCCCGATACGTGCCGCCCCACGCATGGCCGCAAGCTGCGCCGGGATGACGGCGGTGTCATTGGCCACAAGGATGTCGCCCGCGCGCAGGCATCCGGGCAGGTCACGCACATGGCGGTCGCAAAAGGCCCCCTGTGGCGGGACCTCCAGCATGCGCGCGCTGTCACGGGGCCGGGCCGGGTGATCGGCGATCAGCGCCACGGGCAGGTCGAAGTCGAAATCAGAAACGAGATCCGTCATGACCCTTCCTTTAGGGAATCAGCAGCCCCCTTGCCAGCACGAACACGCAGGCCGGCATGGATCGGCATGCCGCGCCATGGACGAAAGGCAGGCATGCGGCCCCTTGCACCGCTCACGGGTGGGGCAATGGTTGGACACATACCGGCAACGCAGTAAACACTATGGCCAGAAACACACATGGCCCGTGATTCGTATGTGGGACAGGTCCCGCATGCGATGCCTGAACACAAGGAACCCCACCCATGTCCTATGCCGCACTTGATGCCGCCCGCCTTGCCAAGGCCTGCAAGAACGCACTGATCACGCTTGAAGCCTCTGATGAGAAGTCCGAGGCCCACCAGCGCAAGACCCTGATGATCCAGCGCATGGGCGCGCTGGCGATGGCGGCCGCGGAATGCAAGCACGGCACGCCGGTCATCACCCTGACGTCGGAAGAATTCTGGCTGATCAGCCAGAACTGGTAACCTGCCCCGACGGGTGCGGCGGTCATGGGCATGACACCGCCGCCGCACCGCGGCAGCCTGCCCCATCACCCCATTCGCATGCCATAGCCCCCGATCGGGGACGCATGCAGGAAACCGGTATCATGACCTTTACACTGACCAGTCGCGCCTTCCACGAGGGCGACCGCCTGCCAGAGGCGCAGGTGTTCGATGGCATGGGCTATTGCGGCGGGAACATTTCCCCCCCGCTGGCATGGACCGACCCGCCGGAAGGCACCAAGAGCTTTGCCATCACAATGTTCGATCCCGATGCACCGACCGGGTCGGGATGGTGGCACTGGGTTGTCATCAACATTCCCGCCGACGTCTCGTCACTTCCGGCGGGTGCGGGTTCGGGGGATGCCAACCTGCCGGAACATGCCGTGATGACGCGCACCGACTTTGGCGGGAATGTCTATGGCGGCGCCGCCCCCCCGGCAGGGCGTGAACATCATTATGTCTTCACGATCCATGCGCTGAACCTGCAACGCCTCGACCTGCCCACCGACGCCAGTGGCGCGATGGTCGGTTTTGTCGTGGGCCAGCACAGCCTGGGGTCCGCCACGCTGACAGCGGTATATAGCAAGAAATGAGCCTCTTCCCGTGCCTTCGGGCACGGGGATGCCAAAGGCAGCTTCAGCAACGCCAGCGACTGCTTTGAAAACACCCCACTGACAGGGAATGGCCACAGGTTCGCGCGTGTTGGCCTTTTTCAAAAGGGCTGCATCCGTGACAAGGCTTTTTGACCAATCCTTGCCAACGGCCCGTCATGTTCCAGCAGAGCATTCGCCCTGGCATTCCAGACAGCCCCGTGCAGATGTTCTGGTCGCAATTTTAGAGACTGTTTAAAACGTCAGGATCAATAACATCCTGAAATCATAAAGATTTTTGGTGAAGCTTTTTTCTAAAAAGCTTCAGAAGACACCGCCGTTTTCGATCGAAAGGCGGCACCCAAAAAACTTTTCCTGTTTTTTATCAATGATTTGTTTTCAGACAATCTCTTATCAAAAACCCCAACAGGCACGGCAGTTCCGGATAATGCACGCGCCAGAAACCTCTGTTCCCAAGACACTTCGCAGCGCGCAGACCGTCTGCCGCAAAACGCCTCAGCCCTGATAGGAGGCGATCTCTATCAGGTTCCCATCGGGGTCTTCGCAATAAACCGAGGTCACAGGCCCCAAGGCGCCAAGGCGCGCGACCGGTCCCTCCGTCACGCGTACACCGCACTGTTCCAGGTGTTCCACCACATCAGTACTGCTGACGGCCGTGATGAAGCACAGGTCGTTTGTCCCCGGCAGCGCGTCCTGCGCCGTGGTCCATCCCTGCGCCCCATGGGGACGCAGGTTGACCTTTTGCCCACCGAATTTCAGGGCCGTGCGGTTGTTGCGGCCATACTCTTCCCGTTCCATGCCCAGGACACGCTGATACCACGAGGACGAGATTTCCAGATCCCGGACAGTGATAACGAGATGGTCCAGTCGATCGACGGTAAAACGCATGGCGCGCAGCCTCCGGTTATCAAACCCGACAGGTCATGACGGACCGATTCCTCAGCCCGTCAGCCCATCGTAGAAATCATTACCCTTGTCATCGATAACGATAAAGGCCGGAAAATTCTCGACCTCGATCTTCCAGACCGCTTCCATGCCCAGTTCGGGATATTCCAGCACCTCGACCTTGCGGATGCAGTCCTGCGCCAGACGCGCCGCAGGCCCACCAACAGACCCGAGATAGAACCCGCCATATTCCTTGCACGCATCGCGCACGGCCTTGGACCGGTTACCCTTTGCCAGCATCACATATGACCCGCCCGCCTTTTGCAACATGGCGACATAACTGTCCATGCGCCCCGCCGTGGTCGGCCCAAACGACCCGGTGGGCATGCCCTCCGGCGTTTTGGCGGGACCGGCGTAATAAACGGGATGGTCCTTGAGGTACTGCGGCAGGCCCTCGCCCTTTTCCAGGCGTTCGCGGAACTTGGCATGCGCGATGTCACGCGCCACCACCATCGTCCCCGTCAGCGACAGGCGCGTGCGCACCGGATACTGCGACAGCTTCTTGCGGATTTCGTCCATCGGCTGGTTCAGGTCGATGGCGACTTCCTCCCCGCCCAGATGCGCGTCCGTTGTTTCAGGCAAGAAGCGTGCGGGGTCTGTCTCAAGCTGTTCCAGAAACACGCCATCGGCGGTGATGCGGGCCTTGACCTGCCGGTCGGCGGAACATGAAACCCCGATTCCCACCGGAAGCGACGCCCCATGGCGCGGCAGGCGCACGACACGTACGTCATGGCAGAAATACTTGCCCCCGAACTGCGCACCAATGCCCAGCCGCTGGCTCAGCTTATGGATCTTCTGCTCCATATCGACATCACGGAACGCATGACCAAGCGCGCTGCCTTCGGTCGGGAGGGTATCAAGCCACTTGGTGGACGCCAGCTTCACCGTCTCCAGCGTCTGTTCGGCGGACATGCCACCTATCACCACCGCAAGGTGATAGGGCGGGCAGGCGGAGGTGCCAAGCGCGCGGATCTTGCCATCAAGCCATGTGAGCAAATGTTCCTCGCTTGCCAGCAGGGCGCGGGTTTCCTGGAACAGGAATGACTTGTTGGCCGACCCGCCCCCCTTTGCGACGAACATCAGGTCCATCTGTTCCGCATGGTAATCACCCGGCGTGGCAGAGATATGGAACTGCACCGGCAGGTTGGTGCCGGTATTGACTTCCTGGAACATCGACAGCGGCGCCATCTGCGAATAGCGCAGGCTGGTGCGGGTATAGGTGTCGTACACCCCGTGGGAGAACGCCTCCTCCTCGTTACCATCGACCCAGACGCGCTGCCCCTTCTTGCCATAGATGATGGCCGTGCCGGTATCCTGACACATCGGCAGCACGCCACCAGCGGCGATGCAGGCGTTCTTGAGCAGGTCGAGAGCGACGAAACGGTCGTTATCCGACGCCTCAGGGTCCTTCAGGATCTTGGCAAGCTGCGCCAGATGCGCCGGGCGCAGCAGGTGGGCAACGTCATTGAAGGCGCGCGCGGCCAGTTCGCGCAACGCCTCGGGCCGGACATGCACGACCGTGCGCCCGCCAAGCACGGAGGTCGTGACCCCCTCGATCTCCAGCTTCTTCCACGGTGTATCGTCGTCATGAAGCGGGAATAGCGGCCCATAGACAAAGGGCTTGGCGGCCGGTTTTGCGGCCCTGGTGGGTGTAGTGGTGTTCAACGGACGGTCTCCTGCCTTTATGGATGCCCCCGGATTGCTTCCAGGTGACGGTTTTATGGCAAGGGCGCCCGGCCCCATCCGGGCGCCCGGATGAAAATGTGGCTCAGCCCGGTTCGGTACCCCGCTTGCGGAATGCGGCAAGGCTTACGACCTGTGGTGAGGACGGCTGCGTTTCCTCTGCCGATGTGGGGGTCGCGTCCTGCGCACCGGGGGCGTGCGCCTCCTGTTCGGGTTGCGGCGCGCGCGGCCCCTGTCCCTGTCCCTGTCCGAAAACATTATGGATCTCGGCCGAAGGGGCGGGCTGTGGCGGGTGTTCAGGCACGCGGAAGGACAGGGGCAGCTTGACCGACGGATCGGCAAAGGCGGAAATCGCCGCCACCGGAATCACCAGCGTCGCAGGCACCCCGCCAAAGGCAAGGCTGACGGAAATCGTGCCCGCCGCACGATCGACCTTCAGCCCATGGAACTGGTGCTGCAGGACGATGGTGATTTCGTGCGGATACTGCGCGCGCACGCGTTCGGGCATTTCCACGCCGGGCCAGTCGGTGCGGAATGTCAGGTAGAAATGATGATCACCAGGCAGGCCCCCTTCCGTCACGACATATTCAAAGGCGCGCAGCATCACATCGCGATACGCGTCCTCGATCCAGTCGTCATAGGGCAGGAGGCTGTCGGGAATGCTGGTCTCGAAACCATTTTCCTCGTCGTGATCATCGGACATTCGGGCTTCTCCGTAACGGCGGCCCCGGATTCGCGGGCCGACCTTATCAGACATGCGGGTTCAGACCACGCCGTGCCACAGCACCAAGCTGTGCGTCAAACCCTGCCTCAAGACAAGGGAGCATGCGGCGCGATCACCTTCACGAAGCAGATAGGCGCACGAACGGGGCTGCAAGGCGGGTCAGGGCGACCACGCGGCCTGACAGGGCCATGGGCAGGGACACCAGGGCGGCGCCGACCTGTGTGGACAGGGACAAAGTTAAGCAGGGGTATAATGAACAGCGGCAAAGTGAGGGGGCTTCTGTTGCCCGGTGCCCCCCCGAACCGCGCTTATCGCTTATGCAGCGACAGCGAGCACCTCAGTGTTATCATTGGCACTTGTATGTTTAGCCCGATAACGGCGGTACAATGCCGGGCAAAAGGCGGGTCTTTACCATGCGTGTCGAGCCTGTTTCGTTCCCATCTTTCGGATGCGAAGGCCCGATGGGCCGCCGATCACGAAAAAACTGGTGGAAACGCCGGGTACCGCCCCCGGGTCCACAACACTTATTCCACGCGCCGTTTATCGCCATAGCCAAGGGGCGAACCCCTCCGGCACCAACAGATATAGGGAGGATGGGACCCGGGCGCAAGATGATGCGGAGATGGGTGGAAAAAACAACGCCGGGCATGGTATGCGCGGCAACGCTCAAATCCCGAACACGAATGGTGGCCCATGTTTTCCAACGACCAGAAATCGGCAATCGAGGCGGCACGCGCCGCATGGACCCCGACCCGGCGCCTTGTCGTCCCGGCGCTTGAGGAGGCGATGTACGAACCCGTCAGCGTGCTGGACACGGGATTCGTCCGCCTGGTTGATTACATGGGCGGCGATGACGGCATCGTGCAGGGCGCGCGCGTGTCATATGGCAAGGGCACGAAAAGTACATCCGACGACCGGGGGCTGATCCGCTACCTGATGCGCAACCGCCATACCAGCCCGTTCGAACTTGCGGTCATCAAGCTGCATGTCCGCGCGCCGATTTTCGTCACACGGCAGTGGTTCCGCCACCGCACCGCAAGCATCAACGAATATTCCGCGCGCTATTCCGTGCTGGAGAAGGAATTCTACTTCCCCCGCCCCGAGGATATCGCCGTGCAGTCCGCAAGCAACAAGCAGGGACGCGGCACCACCCTGCCCCCCGAACAGGCGCAACAGGTGCTTGACCTGCTGCGTGACGACGCGGCGCGGTGTTACGACCATTATCTCGACCTGCTTAACGAAGATGCGGCGGGCGGCACCGTCGATCCCACCCGGCCGTCGATCGCGCGCGAACTGGCGCGGATGAACCTGCCGGTCAATATCATGACGCAGTTCTATTGGCAGATTAACCTGTGGAACCTGCTGCATTTCCTGCGCCTGCGCGCCGACAGCCACGCGCAGTACGAAATCCGCGCCTATGCCGATGCCATCCTTGGCCTGGTGGAAAAATGGGTGCCCCTGACCTTCGGGGCCTTTCGCGACTATATGCGCGATGCAACCCTGCTGTCCGGCCCGGCATTGCGGGTGTTGCGCGCGGTCATGGCGGGGACGCCGGTTGACCCGAAGGCAGAGGGCCTGTCACGGCGCGAGATCACGGAACTTGCCACCCTGTTCCCCGAAATCGCCCCGCGCCTGAACGGGGGCTGAACGGGAACCGAACGGGCGGGCGGATTGCCGCCGGCGCCTCAATACCGCGTGACCATGCCCGCGCGCCCCTCATATGGCAATATGGCCCGAGATGCGGGGAAGCCGGTCACGCGGTGCGGGCGCGGATGTGGATTCCCGGCCACACCCGTGGCGACAATCGCATGATAGGATGTCATTGCATGGCGGCACGAAAACCCGGTTTACTCCCATGTCGTCATTGCAATGCAGGCACAATATCCGTTCGATTCCCCGCTTGCGGATTGCACAACGGCCATCCCATGCTAGAGAGGGACGCAAGCGGGCATGGCCCATACAAGGTTTTATAAATACATAGCCTCCGGCGTTCTTCCGCCGGGACCTAGAAGACAGAGGGAAGCGGAAACGAGCATGCGCGCAGAGACAGGATCGAATTCTTCGTCGCCCCGCCCGTCCCCGCTTTCCTGTCGTCCGGCATTGCGTGTGGCTGGTGCGTTCCTGGGCCTGCTGGCCCTTGCCGGATGCGCGACGCCCCCCCCCAAGGACCCGGACGCATTGGCGGAATATAACGAAGCCAACGACCGGTATGAAAAGCTGAACCGCAAGGCTTTCGCCATTACCATGTGGGCGAACAAATACACGCTTCGCCCTGTCGCCAAGGCATATATCTGGGCCGTGCCGCGTCCGCTGCGCAATTCGTTCGGCAACCTGTACCAGACCATGAATGAACCGGTCGTGTTCTTTAACGACGTGGGCGCGGGCAAATCCCGTCGCGCGGGCGATGCCTTCGTGCGCTGGTGCATCAACATGACGGCAGGCCTTGGCGGGCTGATCGACGTTGCCGCCTATGCCGGGTACAAGCACCATGACAATGATGCGGGCCTGACGATGGCGACATGGGGGGTTCCGTCGGGACCCTACCTGTTCCTGCCCGCGCTGGGGCCATCTTCCTTCCGTGACGGCATCGGGTATGGCATTGATGTCGGGCTTGCGCCATGGAACTACGTGCCACGTGGCTATGGGCTGGTGACATTCAACTGGGCCTACAGCATCATGGGCACCATCAACGGCATGGCCACCAATGTCGATGCGCTCGATCAGGTCCTGAAGGATTCGCTTGATCCCTACGCCACGATCCGCAGCGCCTATCAGCAGCAGCGCAAGGCGCAGGCCGCGGCCATCAAGGCCGACCACCGGGCCACGGTGCCGGATTGGTACAGCAACAGATAAAAAAAACCATACAGGGACACAGCGATGCAGACATCTTTCACCCGTCGCCATGCACTGGGTCTTCTTACAATAGCCGGCGCCCTGTCGGTAACAGCCCCCGTCCATGCCGTTGACAGCGGTGCGCAGGCCCGCACGTTTGTCCATGATTTTGGCAACAAGCTGGTGGCCATCGTCAATAACGACATTTCCCTGCCGCAGAAGAAACAGCAGATCGAACCCCTGCTGGAACAGAATGTCGATGTCGATGCAATCGGGCGTTACTGCATCGGGCGTTACTGGCGCATTGCCACACCGGAACAGCAGACCCATTACCTGCAACTGTTCCACCAGGTTCTTGTCAATGCCATCACGGACAAGATCGGCGATTATCGTGGCGTTTCCTTTACCGTAGGACCGGCCACGCCTTCAGGCGAAGATATTGCGGTGTCCACCGTCATCAACCGCCCCGGGCAACCGGCCGCCAATACGGAATGGGTCATCAGTTCCAGCAGCGGTGCGCCAAAAGTCGTGGATGTCGTGGGCGAAGGCGCCAGCCTGCGCCTGACGCAACGGCAGGATTACAGTTCCTACATCGCGCGCAATGGCGGCAATGTCGATGCCCTGCTGCATGCCCTGACCAAGCAGCTTGCCAACCATCACTGAATACGCGCAATCGTGCGCTGCGCTGGTGCGGGGTGGGACCATGTCCCGCCCCGTTCCTGTTTAAGGGCTGACATCTCAGGATCTTATGGAATCGGCAGGCCACGACCTGAAACCCGCCCCCGTTCCCGAAACATATCCCTGAATTCCAGAAAGCTTTGGCATAGGCCGTGTTCACAAGGCAGCATCAGGCGGACACGGCCCCTTCCTGAAACAATGCGGCACGGCCCCGTTGATGGCCCCCATATCGCGTCAGTGAATCGCCACGCCCGGCATAACGGCAGGGCGGCGGACACTGTGATACAGCAACATCTGCCGCCCGTCGGGCGTGGCATAATGCTGGCACAGGGCCATACCGCTGCCCCCGATGATCTGACGTCCCATGATGTCCTCATCAGGCACGTGGGCGATCACGCGCTCCACCCCCGCATCATGCGCAAAAGCCAGTGCGGCGCCCGCGGCCTCCCGCGTCAGGCCCCGGCCCGCGCGCGTGGGGCACAGGGCGAATTCGAATTCATAGGCCCCTTCCTCCCCGCCGGGACGCACCCCCGCCATTCCGACAAAACGGCCCATTTCCCGCACGGCGAAAATACCCACGCCATTGCGGCCCCAGCTGAAGATGCTTGCGGCCACATCGGCCTCGCTCTGCCCGCGGGAACGAATACCGCAGCAGCGTACCCCCACGGCACCGGCATTCGCCTTCAGGCGTGCCACGTCATCAATGTCCCGCCATGAAACAGGTTTGAGTTCCAGTCGTCCGGTGCGAATGCGACGTTCCATGTGTAACCTCACCTTTGCATGACGTACCCCGATGCACGCATCGGGGACGACCTGGATATCAGGGGCCGGGGAAGGATCGCCCCATACCGTATCAGCCGACCCGTATCAGCCCCATGTCATGTTATCTGCGATACAAGGCATTTGTCCTGTTTTTTATATCGGCTGCGTTTTTATATCGCCCCCGACATATTCCAGGTCCCCTGGGCCACATCGGGGAACGACGCCGTGACCCCGCAAAGCCTGCCGCAGAAGGTCCGGTCAGGCGGGCAGGACCATGGGGGGCACTGCATGGGTCGTATGTGCGCAGCCCTTACGCCACGGCCATATTCCGTTTGACACCGCAAGGAATGATGGTCGATTTTATCACATATCATGACCGGCCCCATCATTTCTGACGATCCGCAGGCTACGGTTCATATGTTTCCCCTCAAGCGCATGCTTTCAATGCCTGAGGCGGCCGAACATATCGGAATCACCCCGTTTCGCCTGCGCTGCCTGCGTCTGGTGCGGACCGGTCCCCATGCCGCCGTAAAAAACGCCCGTGAAATCATGTTCCGAATCGAGGATCTGGATGCTTATGTCTCCTCGCTCTATGAACGTGTCAACATTTCCACCACCGAGCAGTTGCGTCACAGGAACGAGTGGCGCGGGCGTCTGTCCGGCATGCCCGAAACACAGCGTGGGCGGATGTATGACCCCTTCATGCAGGTCCTGACCCGCGACCAGTTGCTGGAGGCCGGGGCAAACCGTGGGTTCCGCATCGCCTTCATCGGCGGGCTGTTCGTGATCTTCCTGTCACATACACCATTGTTGTGGCGCCTGTGACACCATGGCGGGCATGCTGTGCCCCGCCACCGTCGCGTCGGCCCCGCGCATGGCGCAACGACATGTTTTTTATAGGGGCTTTTTTATGGGGCCGGGGCTGTTAATTCGCCATATGATCCGCTACCCAAAGATATTCGATGGCGGAACAATCATGGATATGGATTATGACAGCTAAGCGCAATGCCGGGCTTGCCCCAACCCGTCAGCGGGCAGGGTTCGGACGCTGGGCCACGCTGGCGCTTGCGCTGAGCGTGACGCCCGTCGCGGCGATGGCGCAGGGTGTGGCCCCCGGCGCGGAACAGGCCCAGCCCCAGCAGCCGCCGGTCCTGCCGATGCCTGCGGTGCCGGAATTCAAACCGCTGCCCGCTGGCGTGCGTCCCACGGCGCCCGTGATTGGTGTGTTCAACACCCAGATGATTATGGGACAGTCGGTTGCGGTGCAGAAGATCGAAAAGGAACTTGGCACCCGTCGCGAATCCCTCGTCAGTGACGTCCGGGCGGAGGAAACCCAGTTGCAGGGCATCCGTCAGGGTATCCTCAAGAGCGGGAAAGCCCCCACCCCCGCACAGCAGCAGGAACTGCAAAAGCGTGTCATGGATGACCGGACCAAGTTCGGTAATCGCAACCGTATCCTGGAAGAAGATGCGCAGGTCGGCCTGAACCAGGTACAGCGCGAAATCCAGCAGATCGTCTCCGCCATTGCGCGCGCACGCGGCATGACGATGGTGCTTCAGGCGGGCACTGCGGCGCTGCATGACAATACGCTCGATATCAGCAACGAGGTCGTGACCCACCTCAACACCACGCTGCCATCGGTCTATATCCCCGGTCCCAACGAAGACCCTGAGGAAATCGCAAAGTCCGGCAAATACCCCGTCGCACCGTTCCAGATGAATGACCAGGGCGGCGAACAGCAGTAAGAGATTGCTTGAAAACAAACCATTGATAAAAAAGAAAAGTTTTTGGGTGCCGCCTTTTTTTCAAAAAGGCGGCGTCTTCTGAAGCTTTTTGGAAAAAGC
>NZ_BANE01000115.1 GCF_000964405.1 Novacetimonas hansenii JCM 7643 | reverse complement strand
AAGACGCCGCCTTTTTCGATCGAAAGGCGGCACCCAAAAACTTTGCCTATTTTCTATCAATGATGTGTTTTCAAACAGTCCCTCATCAATTTTTGTGATGTGGGCCAGCCGCGCTGGCGCACGCAGGGACAGGGACAGGGACAGGATGTGCCATGATCCCTGCCCACAATCATGGACGCGGCCACGATGGGGGGGAGAATAGCGGGGAGGAGAACACCGGGCGGAACATCCATCGGAACAAACCGGGAAATGCCGCGTGATCCCCCCGCAATCCCCACACCCGACAAACTATACACAAAGTTATCCACAGACCTGTCCGGAAATATGTTGGCAAGTCGTACGGAACGCGTTCTGCGACGAATCAGAAAAATGGCGGAAAACCGCCACGGAATCGCATACCACCCCAAAAGGGGAACGGTTATATGACCAAGCAGGCCAAGATACGAGTCCTGTTTGGTAAAAAGAATCCACACCCGCCATCCGTCCACCCCACACCCTGCGCAATGCCGTGCCCCGCATTATGCCACGACTCGTGAAGGAAGCTGTGTCCACCCCTTTCATGCGGGCATTGCATCGCACGACCTGCCCGCTCGCCCCCAGACAAGCGCCCCCGAAGCGCGCCCCCCCCAGATGCGCGCCCAGATGCGCGCCCAGACCGCCGCCGCCCTCACCGGTCCGGAACACACAGGTCGAAAACACATCTCGCAAACACCGCCCGCGAAGACAGGCCGCAAAGACAGACCGCAGCCACAGGCCCCGGATGTCCGCCCCCTCCGCCTGCCGCGACCTGCCGCCGCCGCCAGAAGGGCGAAGGCATGTTCAGGGCACGATGCGCGCCATGTCACGGGCATGGGGCGACAGGTGGGCGGCCCGCACCACATATTCGTCGGCGGGACGGTCCGGGTCCTGCACCGCCATGGCAAGGTCGCGCACGATACGCGTCGCAACCCCCATACGGTAATGCAGCGGGTCCCAGAAACTGTCACGCACATCGGCGATGGGACCGGGAATATCGAAATCCACCACGATGCTGTTGGGCACGCGGGCCATGTCCGCGATGATACGCGCCCGGCACCGGGCAATGGCCGTGGCGCGGGCAGGGCCTGCATGCACCTTCATTTCGCGTGCGACAGGGGGAAACCAGACGATCTTGAGCGTATCATCCGGGATGCGCGCCAACAGCCGGGGCAATAGTGCGAGTGAGGGAGACAACGCGACCGGCGCGGCGGGCGACGCAACCGGCGTGGCCGACAGCCACAGCGCGAAATTCGCGCTGACCCGCGCACGATCATATTGCGCGTCATCGGGGACAAAGCTCTGATACCCATCCGCCCCGGCATGGTCCGCCTTCAGCCCGAATTGGTAAAGCGTCTGGTTCACGGCTTCTTGCAACGCATACAGGTCGAGCATATGCCCATATCGTTGCCATGACGGGGCGGTATAGGCCCATTCCGGCCACTGTTCATGCGGTCCACGCGCGGCATCGTCACCCGACAGGCACCACAGATGGTCAAGGTCGAGCATGATGACCCGTGGTGCGGGATGGGCCTGCATGAACACCCCAAGCAGCCGGTCCTGTTCCCATGCCGTGGCGTTATTCATCGCGAGGTTGACGAAACGCGCGTCGAATTCCGCCCCCATCGCATCGGGCCGGATCAACCGCCCGGTTGAGGTCCCGATCATGGCCGAATCAAACCGTCCGGCCCGTGCCAGCGCGCCCATGGTGTAACGCGCGTTTCCCCCCGTCGGCACGCGCGACAGCGGCAGATGCACCGGCAGGACATCCCACGCATCCACACCTGCGATAAAAGCGAACATCCCCCCCACGCCCGAGAGCACAACCGCAAGCAGCACGATGGCAAAGCTACGCCATGCCCGAAGGGAAGAAGAACAGGAACGGGACTCTATATGCATGATGTCTGATGGCGGCGGTGCGTCGGGCAATGGGGGGAGGGGCGATGATGTGGGGCACCCGTCGTCATGCCTGCGTCGGCCCTGTCCTGTGGCTGTGGCTGTGGCTGTGGCTGTGGCTGTGCGGCTGCCGGTTTTTTATCGTCCGGCCTACATCCTGGCAAATATCAGGGACGTTTTGAAAAGGCAGGATGCATCCCCCCACGGACATCATAAACATTCCTGTCCAGGCTTTGCGCGGAATGTTTTGAACGACATCCCCTTTTTGAAAAAAGACATAGGCCGGAATTTTATCATTCCTTATCAACAGGGTGTTTTCAAAAATACCCTGTCGGGACGCACCGTAACCGGGATATTGACGACAGCCATGACAATGGCCGGATGCAGTTCCCTGAGGTGCCAGCAAAAAGATTCACCCGTAAAAAGATTCATCGGAAACCTGCGTAATCTCACGACGCCCCGGTGCCGGAACCTGTATGCGCCACCGCCGTCAGACGATCCTGTATGCTGTGTCATGACGACAGAAACGGCATGACAGTGGCGGCACGACTGCGGCGGCATGATAATGGCGATACGCTACACCAACACGACACACCGATACGCTACACCGATACGCTAACACCGATACGCTACTGGCGGCCTGCGTGGGGAATCGGGCATTCTGCCCACACGATGCGTGCAATGCCGCACATGACAGAAGGAAACACGCGATGAATGAAGATGTCAGCCACAGCTTTGGCGATTCGCGCCTGCACGCCACGGTACGGGTACATGGGGCGGAACTCTGCGCGCTGCATGATGTAATCGCGGGGTGCGACCTGCTGTGGAATGGTGGGGCGGCATGGAAACGCCATTCGCCCGTGCTGTTCCCCATTGTCGGGCGGCTCGACAACGATACGGCCCTGTTTGACGGGCACGCATGCCGCATCACGCAGCACGGCTTTGCCCGCGACATGGATTTCCGCTGGGTCGAACGCACGGCCGATGGCTGCGTCCTGGAACTGGGGGATACGGCGCAGTCACGCGCGATCTTTCCCTCTGCCTTCCGGCTGAAGATCGCATACCGCATCGCCAATGGCGCGCTGTCGGTGGAATACCATGTCATCAATCCCGACCCGGCACGCACGTTGTCCGCCTCGCTCGGCGCGCATCCGGCCTTTGTGTGGCCCCTGCGTCCCGATGTGCCAAAGGACGCGCACATCATCGAATTCGATCAGCCCGAACCCGAAAATGTGCGCCGCGTCGCGGGTGGCCTGCTGTCGCCCGACCTGTTCCCCACCCCCATCACGGGCCGCGAACTTGCGCTGTCCGAAGACCTGTTCGCGGCGGATGCGCTGATCCTCGACCATCCCGCCAGCCATGGCCTGACCTATCGCATCCCCAACGGGCCGGGCCTGCGTGTGACGTGGAAGGGCTTTCGCCAGCTTGGGCTGTGGATGAAACCGGGTGCGGATTTCCTGTGCATCGAACCGTGGTACGGCATGAGCAGCCCGCAGGATTTCCACGGCGAATTCGCGACGAAGCCCGGCCTGTTCCACCTGCCGCCAGGGCAGGAATGGCACGCGAAATGGACCGTTGCCCCGGTCTGACGCCACACAGGGCACAAGCCTTGCAAAAACATCATGGGACGGGGGAAGGGGCTGCGAAAATATCATATTGTCAGCAGCGAAATCCGGCGTAGCGTCCGCCACAGGAGCAGCTTGCGGCAATCGTGCCCGCCAAGGCTCATGGAAACGCTCAGATGAGTACTTTTCACCTTGCCCCCGCAACCGGCCTTCCCCCCGGCACGCAGGAAACCCGCCATACGGCCGCAAACGTGGTCGCGTGGTTCGCCGCCGCGTTCAAACGTCGCGGCATGATGGAGGTCGCGACACTTAACAGTGTTGCGGTTCCCATGTCGGCCCGCACGGCCGTGGAGGCTGCGAATCGAGGCTGAGGTTCCGGCTCTGTCGCGCCACCGGCCCCGTCGGGGATGGTGTGGCGCGATAAAGCGCATCGGGGATAATGCTTTTCCATGTCCATGGTGCCATAATGTGTGGCGGCGCAGTAATGCGCCGCCACATCTGTTTTCACCACCCGCACCACAGCAGAAGGAACCCCGTGTGAGCGAGCGATATGCAAGCGGGCGATACAGGCACGGACATTCGTGATGGCACGCCGTTACGTACGCCGGGGCGCGGTTGCCACCCTGTCGGGTCTGCTGGTGTGCGTGCCCGCCGCGACCGTCATGGTGACATCCATGCCCCCCGCCGCCCATGCCGCCAGCGTCGGCATCCCCGGCCTTGGCGATTATGCGCAGTTCGGGGTCAACGTCACGGGCAATGGCTCCTTTGGGCGATGCACCGTACAGGTCACATTCGACGCCGCGCGTTTCGCCGCCAGCGCGAAGGTACTGGACAGCATGGGCATCCTCGACAATGTCGATACGACGCTGCTGCGCCGGCGGACCAATTTCTACATGCGCGTCACGGCGGAAGAAATCGCCCCCATCGTGGTGGACCATGCCTTTCAGCGGTTTGGCCATACCGACCTGTGCCATTTTGAATTCACATCGCATGACGGGTGGATGTACGGTGGGGGGGCAGGGACGCTTTTCATGAAATTCACCATCACCGGCCGCACCGCGACACAGGTGGACTGGTACAAGGCCAGTTTTGATGAACTGCATGAAGTGGCCAGCGGGTTCTGGGAGGACGCAGCATTCGCCGGCCCGGCACAGCCTGAGGAACCGGCATTCGGACGCCGGTATTAACGGACCCGGTACTTACGGACACAGTACTTTACGAACACAGTACAAATCGCCACCTGGAAACACCCCTTGAGAAGAGATGACAAAAACTCCGGTCGCTACCTTTTTCAATCCTGCGGCATCTTACAGTGCTTTTTGAAACAAGCCCCCGACGGTTTTCATCATCCCCTTTTCTCATCCCCGTGGGATACGGTCCCCCGCGTTGCACACATCCACCGGATGGCAGGCCCCCGGCGGCAGGCCCCGGCATGATCGGGCTCCCCACGATGTTTCCCGATGGCGCCTTCCCTCGACACCAGGGACGCCTGCCGAAACCCTGGCAGAGGGACAGCATCAGGGATGACACGACCGTCAATGGATGAAACCCGGTTTCCCCTTTCAAACGGCCCCATGCCAGCCACAGGCGGCATTCCGGCCATCGGCACATCGCGCCGCGATCCCACCCCCCACAAAGGAAGCGTCATGACCCAGCCCGGATTTTCCGGCACGTTCACCAAGGAATTTGAAACCCTGCTGCGCTGGCGGCGCGACGTGCGGCATTTCCGGCGCGACCCTGTGCCCGCCCCGGTGCTGGACGGGCTGCTGGCGACGGCATGCCTTGCCCCTTCGGTCGGGCTGAGTGAACCATGGCGCTTCGTCCGGGTGGATGACCCCGCACGCAGGCAGGCGGTGCGCGATGATTTCGCACACTGCAACGCCCATGCGCTTGCCGCGCGCGATGGGTCCGACGCCAGCGATTACGCGCGCCTGAAACTTGCGGGGCTGGATGACGCCCCCCACCATGTCGCGGTGTTTTCCGACAATGACCCGACACAGGGACGCGGGCTGGGTCGGGGCACCATGCCCCAGACCACCACATGGTCCACCGTCATGGCCATCCATACCTTCTGGCTTGCCGCGACGGCGGCGGGCGTGGGCGTGGGGTGGGTGTCCATCATCGACCCGGCGCGCGTGACCGCGATGCTCGACGTTGCGGCGCAATGGGAACTCGTGGCGTATCTGTGTGTGGGATATCCGCAGGACCCCTCCGACATGCCCGAACTGCAACGGCGGGGATGGGAACATCGTGACCCCGAACGCCAGCAGTGGATCAACCGCTGATGCCCCCGCCCCCCGCACGCCATGCCGGACGGGGGGCGGGAATGGCCATCATGGCGGCGTGGGTGGCGATCATGGCGGCATGCCTGCCCATGGGCCATGGCGCGCGGGCGCAGGGATGGGACAATGCGGGATGGGGCAATGCGGGATGGCCCGGCGCACTGTCCCCCTCCATGCCGGGCGTGATGCACCCGCAGGCCGCGGCCGGTGCGCAGGCATGGCAGGGCACACTGGCGCATATGCGCGCGGCCCATGATGCGGCCCGTGCCACCTGGTCCGCCGATGCACATGCCGCCGCCGCCGCACGCCGGGACATGAACCGCCCCACCCCCGGTCGCGACGCGCCGGACAACACGGACATGCCCGATCGCACCCCAGATCGCAGCCCAGATCGCACCTCGGACGCCGCGGCCATGGGCCATGATCGCGACAGTCGCGATCCCTATGCCCAGGACTGGGCGCGTTTCACGAACGAAGAAGCCCACCTGCGCCAGCAGATGCGCCACACGCCCTGATCGCGGCCCCACCACGCGGCATATGGATGAGACAACCGGCGGGAGACCATCGCATCCGCGCCGAAGGTATGATACGGATGCATGGATGCTGTCGGCCTTATGTGCCGGTCCTGCCCCAGTCTGGAGAATGCCTGCGTGTCGGCTGCCGTTCCGTCCTGCCACCCGCCTGCGCCACCGCCGCCCGACCGGTCCGACATGGCCCCCGATGCGGCCATGGTGTACGCGCATCGCCCCGCGCTTGCCGCGCTGCGACGCAGTGGCGCGATCGTGGACGCCCATGCCCTTGCCGCCGAATTCTGGGCCATTGATTACGCCATCGGGTTCATGGGCCATAACGACCCGCAGATGGAACGCGCACCCGGTCGCCACCCCACGCACGAAGGCCCATCGCACAGCAGGCTGGGCGCGATCGAACGTTACAAATACATCCGCACGGCCATTGGCACGCGATGCGAAAAGCTGCTGGTCCTGCTGATGGTGGAGGGACGGTCAATGCCCGCCATCGCCAGCCATTTCGGCACGGAACAGGCCCATGTGGCGGGCGCGCTGGCGCTGTTGCTGGATATGCTGGTGGATCATTACGATGAAATGCCCGGCCCCCTGTGGAAGGGATAAGACACCCCGGCGCGCGCCATGCGCAGCACACCATGCGCGCCATACCATAAAAACGGTCCATACAGGCGGACCCGGCATCCCACTGGAACATGAAGACATCATTTGAAACAGCCCGTTGATGAAAAACGGTAAATATTCAGGCGTTACTTTAACCTTGTAGAAATGCAATATATTGCAAAGCCATGTCGGTAAACGCTTTGCCAAAGACTGCCTTCATTCCCGTGGGGTATTGCTACACACCGTTCAAACGGCCCCTGACATCCTGTCGGATTGGGGGCTGACATCGACCGGCTTCATAATTTGTGAAAAAATTGCAATTCCAACTGGCATTAAACCGAAAATACTATTTTATATTTTGGGAATGTTCTTTCCAAAAAGTCACCACCCCAACAGAATTCCAACAGTTTTCGGCCATGTCTGTTTCAAAATAGCTGGAACCAATGATCTTTCTGAGACGCTGTTTGAAAAGTCAGGCTCAAGAATATCCTGAAATCATAAAGGTTTTTGGTGAAGCTTTTTCCAAA
>NZ_BANE01000116.1 GCF_000964405.1 Novacetimonas hansenii JCM 7643 | reverse complement strand
ATTGAGGGTCTGGCCACGCTGGGCGTATCCCGCATCGGACCACTGGCCGCCATGCCACGCGCACCGCTGACCTTGCGGTTTGGCCCCGACATCGCCCGCAGGCTGGATCAGGCGTTCGGGCGTATTGGTGAAGCCATCGTGCCAGTCCGCCCGGTTGATCCGGTCGAGGTCAGCCGGAACTTCGCCGAGCCGATCGGCGCTGCCGAGACCATCGCCAAATATATCGGCAAACTGGTGCCGCTGCTCTGCCAGGGACTGGACGAACGCGGGCAGGGAGTGCGCCGCCTCGATCTGCTGCTGCATCGGGTGGACAGTCGCACCGAGGCGATCCGCGTAGCCACCGCCATGCCTGTACGCGACGTAAAGCGCCTGACGCGGTTGCTGTGCGAGAAAATCGAAACGATCAATCCGGGCTTCGGCATTGAGCGCATGGTGCTGATCGCGTCACTGACGGAGCCCATGGATCGGCGCCAGACCGTCTCCTCGCTCATCGCCGAGGAAGAAGCCGATGTGTCCGACCTGATCGACACACTGGCCAACCGTGTGGGCATGCAGGCGCTGTATCGCTTTGCTCCCGTAGAAAGCGATCTGCCCGAACGCTCCTTCTGCCGCGTGCCCGCGCTGGCCCCCGAGGAGACAAAGGACTGGCCCGAGCACTGGCCGCGTCCGACACGTCTGCTGGCAAGACCCGAACCGGTGCAGGCCATGGCGGAACTGCCGGACCAGCCACCACTGTTCTTCATCTGGCGGGGTGTGCGACGGAAGGTGAAATGTGCCGATGGGCCGGAAAGGGTCTTTGGCGAATGGTGGAAGAATGACGCGGAACTGACCATCGCCCGAGATTACTTCCGGGTGGAAGACACGAGCGGAGAACGCTTCTGGCTTTACCGTGCTGGTGACGGTGAGCATGGCGAGACCGGCTCGCAGGGCTGGTTTCTGCACGGGATTTTCGGATGAGCCCCTCGGCACCACGTTATGCCGAATTGCAGGGGACAACCTATTTCTCATTCCTGCGCGGGGCTTCCTCCCCCATTGAACTATTCGCGCAGGCAAAGGCGCTTGGCGTCGAGGCACTGGGCATCTGTGACCGCAACTCTCTGGCCGGAATGGTGCAGGCCCATGTCGCGGCAAAAGAGGTCGGGCTCCGGCTTGTCGTGGGATGCCGTCTCGATCTGGCAGATTTTCCGCCTGTGCTGGTCTACCCGATGGACCGGGCCGCCTATGGCCGTCTCTGCCGTCTACTCACCATAGGCAAGGCCCGTGCCGGGAAAGGGAAATGCCATCTGCTCTGGGAAGATCTGGTGGCCTGGGGTGAAGGCCAGATCGTCATCATGATCCCCAACACGGCGGATGATGCCTGCGGTCTGCATCTGCGCAAGCTGAAAGACGCCTTTGCCGACCGGGCCTTTATGGCGCTGACGCTGCTGCGCCGTCCTAACGACCAGATGCGGTTGTATGAGCTTGCCAACCTGGCGCATCAGGCGCGAGTGCCAACCGTCGTGACCAATGATGTGCTGTTCCATACCCATAACCGACGCATTTTGCAGGATGTCGTCACCTGCATCCGGCACAACACGACCATTGACGAGGCCGGGTTCGTCCGCGAACGTCATGCCGACCGCTATCTCAAGCCACCGCAGGAGATGGCCCGGCTGTTCAGCCGTTACCCTGAAGCGGTTGCCCGCACCATGGATATCGTGGAGCGCTGCCGTTTCTCGCTCGATGATCTGGCCTATCAGTATCCGGATGAAGTGTCCGTGCCCGGTCAGACGCCCCAGCAGGCGCTGGAAACCCTGACATGGGAGGCCGCAGCCCGCACCTATCCAGAAGGCATTCCGGATGAGGTCTGCCAGAGCCTGAACCACGAACTCAACCTGATCGGACGGATGCAATATGCGCCGTACTTCCTCACGGTGAACAGCATTGTCCACTATGCACGCAGTCAGGATATTCTCTGTCAAGGCCGTGGCTCGGCGGCCAATTCCGCTGTCTGCTATGTGCTCGGCATCACGGCCATTGATCCGGCCCGCAACTCGCTGCTGTTCGAACGCTTTGTCTCCGAAGAGCGCGGCGAACCACCGGATATCGATGTGGATTTCGAACACGCACGCCGTGAGCAGGTCATCCAGTGGGTCTATGAGCATTACGGGCGTGACCGCGCAGCCCTGACGGCCGTGGTGATCCGCTATCGCGCCAAGGGGGCCTTGCGGGATGTTGGCAAGGTCATGGGCTTGCCGGAAGACCTGATCCGCACACTCTCGGGCCAGATTCATGGCTGGGGGCGGAAACTGGACGATGACGCCCTGAATGACACGGGTATTGACCTGTCCGACCGGCGTATCCGCCTGACACTCGACCTGGCCCGTTGCCTGATCGGCGCCCCCCGTCACCTGTCACAGCATCCCGGTGGTTTTGTGTTGACGCATGACCGTCTGGATGAACTGGTGCCCATTGAACCTGCGTCGATGGAGCAGCGCCAGATTATTGAATGGGATAAGGACGATATCGACGTCCTGAAATTCATGAAGGTCGATATCCTGGCCCTTGGCATGCTGACCTGCATGAAGAAAGGTCTGGACCTGCTCGGGGAACACAAGGGCCAGCACTTCACGCTCCAGAGCATCCCGGGCGAGGATCCGCGCACCTACGCTATGATCCGCAAGGCCGATACGATCGGTGTGTTCCAGATTGAATCCCGAGCCCAGATGTCCATGCTGCCACGGCTCAAGCCGCGGGTGTTTTATGACCTCGTCATTGAAGTGGCGATCGTGAGGCCCGGCCCCATTCAGGGCGATATGGTGCATCCGTATCTGCGTCGCCGCGAGGGCCTTGAGCGCGAAGACTATCCGACACCAGAACTGGAAGCGGTTCTAAGCAAAACGCTAGGCATCCCGCTGTTTCAGGAACAGGCGATGCAGGTGGCCATGATCTGTGCCGGATTTACCGCCGCCGAAGCGGATCAGTTGCGCCGGGCCATGGCGACGTTCAAGAACACTGGTACCGTCTCACAGTTTCAGACACGTCTGATCGAGGGCATGCGTGCCAATGGTTATGACGAAGAATTCGCCGAGCGGATCTATCAGCAGCTCGAAGGCTTTGGCTCCTACGGATTTCCCGAGAGCCACGCGGCCAGTTTCGCCATTCTGGCCTATTCGTCGTCGTGGATGAAATGCACCCATCCGGACGTGTTTCTGGCCTCCCTTCTGAACAGCCAGCCGATGGGATTTTATGCACCGGCGCAGCTGGTCCGTGATGCGCGGGAACATGGTGTGGAAATCCGGCCCGTTTGCGTCAACGCCTCACGCTGGGACAGCACACTGGAGGGGCCAGAAAGCCCCAACGGACTGTTCGCCGTGCGGCTGGGCATGAGTCTGGTGAAGGGACTGGCCAATGACGATGCCGCCCGCATTGTTGCCGCACGGGCCTCACGCCCGTTTACGTCGGTCGATGACCTGTGGCGTCGGGCGGGTGTCAAAGCGGCAGCCCTGACCCATCTGGCCGAAGCGGACGCGTTCCGCCCTTCGCTCGGGCTGGCACGGCGCGAAGCGCTGTGGGCGATCAAAGCTCTGCGCGATGAACCGCTGCCGTTATTTGCAGCAGCGCAGGTCACGCGGGAAGCAGAGGAACCGGATGTGTTGCTCCAACCCATGCGGGATGGGGCAGAGGTGGTGCGGGATTACAACCGGCTTGGCTTGAGCCTGCGGGATCATCCCCTAGCTTTTCTGCGCAAGGATTTACAGGAACAGGGCATCCTACCCTGCCGACAGGCCCTGAACGCCAAGGACGGCAAGCGTCTCACCGTAGCGGGACTGGTGCTGGTCCGGCAGCGACCAGGCTCCGCCGAAGGCGTGGTGTTCATGACGCTGGAGGACGAGACGGCCAACATGAACGTCATCATCTGGCCGGATATGTTCGATGCGAACCGGCGTGTGGTGCTGGGCGGGCAAATGCTGGCGGTGAAGGGCATGCTCCAAAAGGAAGGTGAGGTCGTGCATCTGGTCGCGAAAGAGATCACGGACCTTTCCGGATTGCTGGCAGATGTCGGGAACCGCTCAAATAGCACACTCTCTTGCAGCAATGACCTGAACTCCGAAGCGATTGCCATACGATCCCGGAATTTTCATTGAAGCCAAGTGGTCTGATCATTTCCAAAGCCGCGAACACCATCAAAGCCCAATCCCCATGTCCCGCTTCCGACCGAAGGACCAGTCCACGCCCCCGTCCTCCCGTGCAACACCGGAGACATGACGCCCGATCTGTTTCTCCAGCGATGGCGTCCAGGGCACAAGCTGGAACCCCAGGCCACCGTCAATCATGGCGAAACGCCCCGAAGCGAGGGTCAGGCGCTGCCGGTAGGTTCCGGTGACATACTCACCGGCCTCGGCGCTCTGGACGGGCTGACCGGTTTCGCGGGTCAAACGTTCGGCCACGTCCCCCATCTCCCGCGCCCGCATGGAGG
>NZ_BANE01000117.1 GCF_000964405.1 Novacetimonas hansenii JCM 7643 | reverse complement strand
GCTGGGGTGGGGGCGCCGCCCCTGCCGCCCCGCCGCAGCCGGTCTATCCGCCGGGGATGCAGCCTGGCATGTTCCCGCAGCGTGGTTCGGGTTTCCTTGGGTCCGCCCTGACGACGGCGGCAGGTGTCGCTGGCGGCATGATGGTGGGTAACGCCCTGACGGGCCTGTTCAGTGGCCATCATGACAGTGATGCCGGCTTTGGCGCGGGTGGGGTGCCCGGTGGTGGTGAAACCATCATCAACAACAATTATGGCGATTCCGGCGCGGGTGGCGCATCCGCTGATCCGTTCGCGGGCAGCGGCACGACCGCCGATCAGGGCTTTGACGCCGGTGGCGACAATGCAGGCGGGTTCGATGATGGCGGCGGTTTTGATGCGGGTGACGACAACAGCTTCTGACGCAACCATCCCAACATGACGATGAAAAGGCCATCCAGGTGCGATGGCCTTTTTTATGATGGTATCCCCATCTGGCGCCACAGATGGAAAATCCCGGCCAGACATGCCGTGGCATCGTATTATTATGGGCCTTGTTATTATGCGCCTTGCCGGGAGGTGGTTCGATGACGCAGGGCATCTTGTTCAATACGGAGGAACCGCCGGGCCGCAGGGATGCCCCCGCACAGGCGCTGTCGCCCGGTGCATGGCTATTGCCCGGCCTTGTCCACGACCGGGCAGGCGTACTCCTGTCGATCATCAGCGATATCGTACGGCGTGCGCCGTTACGGCATATGGCGACGCCCGGTGGGGGCCGCATGTCGGTGGGCATGAGCGGATGTGGCGCGCGTGTCTGGGTCAGTGATGCGGCGGGATACCGTTATGAAACGCATGATCCCCGGACGGGACGGCCGTGGCCGCCTATGCCTGCCCTGTTGCGTGACCTTGCGGGGGAATGCGCGCAAAAGGCGGGATATGCACGGTTCGTGCCGGATTCTGGCCTGATCAACCGTTATGGCCCGGGTGACCGGATGGGGCTGCATCAGGATCGTGATGAACGGTGTGACGCGCCCATCGTCTCCATCTCGCTCGGGGTGGCGGCGGTGTTCCTGTGGGGCGGGCCAACACGTGCGGCCCCTGTGCGCCGCATCGTGGTGCGCCATGGGGATGTCGTGGTGTGGGGCGGGGCGTCACGCCTGACATGGCACGGGATCGCGCCACTGCTCCTGGCGCATCATCCGCTGTGTGGGGATGTGCGCTATAACCTGACATTCCGCCTGACTGCCTGACCACCTGACGACGCGGGATGCGTGCCCGCCCTGTCAGGCGATCGGCCTGCTAAAGTGATGGGGGATCAGGCCGTAAGTGCCGCAGCCGCGCGGGCACGGGTGGTGATTTCGGTTGCGTCCGGGGTGCCCGACGGCACCAGCCATGACCCGCCCACGCACAGTACTGACGGCAACGCCAGCCAGTTTGCCGCCGTGTCCTGACGGATCCCCCCTGTGGGACAGAAACGGACCTGTCCGAACGGGGCCGACAACGCCTTGAGCGCTGCAATCCCGCCTGACGCCTCGGCAGGAAAGAATTTGAAGCGTGTCAGGCCAAGGTCAAGCCCGCGCATGATGTCGCCCGCATTGGCGATGCCCGGCAGCAGCGGTACGTCCGCGTCCCGCGCCGCATGCGCCAGCGGCTTGGTCAGGCCGGGGCTGACGATAAAGCGTGCGCCTGCCCGCACGCTGGCATCGAGGTCGGCCTTGTTCAGCACCGTGCCCGCACCGACGACCGCGCCTTCGACCTTTGCCATTTCCGCGATGACGTCAAGCGCGCGCTCCGTACGCAGCGTAACCTCCAGCGTGCGCAGCCCCCCCGCGACAAGGGCCTCGGCCACGGGACGGGCATGAGCAGGGTCATGGATGACAAGCACCGGAATGACCGGGGACAGTGTCATGATGTCTTCGATGGTAGCCACGATGGTGTTTCCTTGGTTTTATCTGGTCCCGGCGGGGCGGGGATGACGGTATCTTATGCCCGGCTTTACGTCCGGGTTCTGTGCGCGGATTTTACGACAGCCCTTCGGCTTCGGCCATATGGTCCATCGCGGCAAGAATGGCCGAAGCCCCGCGTTCGGGGCTGTCCACACCGTCACGCATCAGCGCGAACAGTTCGCGTCCCGTGCCGAAACCACCCCTTGGTCCGGTGGCGGGCGTACGCTGTTCCCATTGCGCCGCATCCATCAACACGTCGATGCGCCCGGATCGCGCGCATACCCGCACCATGTCCCCATCGCGCAGGCGCGACAGCGGGCCGCCGGCATGGGCCTCTGGGCCGATATGGATGGCGGCGGGTACCTTGCCACTGGCCCCGGACATGCGGCCATCGGTCATCAGCGCGACCTTGTGGCCGCGATCCTGAAGGACGCTGAGTGTCGGTGTCAGGCGGTGCAGTTCGGGCATGCCGTTGGCAGCCGGTCCCTGAAAGCGCACGACGACGATCACGTCACGATCAAGTTCGCCTGCCTTGAACGCGTCGATCACGTCCTGCTGGTCTTCGAATATCCGGGCCGGGGCCTCAATCGTCCAGCGTTCTGGCGCCACGGCGCTCGTCTTGTAAATGCCGCGCCCGAGGTTCCCCTGCATCAGGCGCATGCCGCCATCCTTGCGGAACGGGTTGGCTGGTGCGCGCAGGACCGTGTCGTCGCGTGATGGCCCGGCTTCTTCCCATACCAGTCTGTCGTCGCGCATATGCGGTGCGGTGCGGTAACGGGTGAAGCCACCTTCGGTGACGGTCAGGATATCAGGATGCAGCAGTCCGGCATCAAGCAGGGAGCCAATGAGGCTGGACATGCCGCCTACCTGATGAAAGCCGTTCACATCGGTCGATCCGTTGGGATAGACGCGCGTCAGTTGCGGCACCACGGCGGACAGGCGGTCGAGGTCTTCCCAGTCGATGATGATGCCCGCTGCGCGCGCCATCGCCGGGATGTGGATGGCAAGGTTTGTGGACCCGCCCGTCGCCAGCAGGCCAACGGCGGCGTTGACGATGGCGCGTTCGTCAACGCAATGGCCCAGCGGGCGGTAATCGTTGCCGTTCGGCCCGATCTGCGTCAGCCGGTGGATGGCCGCGCGCGTCAGTTCCTGACGCAGTTTCGTGTTGGGCGGCACGAAGGAGGAGCCGGGCAGGTGCAGGCCCATGACCTCCATCAGCATCTGGTTGGTGTTGGCCGTGCCATAGAACGTGCAGGTGCCCGGCGCGTGGTAGGACGCTGCCTCTGCATCCATCAGGCGTTCGCGATCCACCTTGCCTTCGGCATAAAGCTGGCGGACACGCTGCTTTTCGCTGTTGGAAATGCCCGAAGGCATCGGCCCCGACGGGATCAGGATGGTGGGCAGGTGCCCAAAGCGCAGCGCCCCCATCAGCAGGCCCGGTACGATCTTGTCACAGATGCCAAGCATCGCGACGCCTTCGTACATCCCATGGCTCAGCCCGACCGCGGTGGACATCGCGATCACGTCACGGCTGAACAGCGACAGTTCCATCCCTGGCTGACCCTGTGTCACGCCGTCGCACATCGCGGGCGTGGCCCCGGCCACCTGTGCCGTGGCCCCGACCTCACGGGCGAACAGCTTGATCTGGTCCGGGTACCGGCCATAGGGCTGATGCGCGGAAAGCATGTCGTTATAGGATGTGATGATACCGATATTCATCGCGCGCTGCGCCCTGATACCGGCTTTGTCCTCTCCTGCCGCGGCAAAGGCGTGGGCAAGGTTGCCGCAGGCCAGGTGCGGGCGCGATATGCCGGCGTCCTTTTCCCGTGCGATCAGGTCAAGGTAATGGCGACGCGATCGTGCGGAACGTTCGATCACGCGATCGGTTACGGCAGTCAGGACAGGATTCAGGCTCATCAGTTCTCACAGAATGTCATGTGGCCGCAGATTGCTGTTGCAATCCCGATGATACATTTTCTGTTGCGTCCGGCCGCAAAGGAACAGGGCGGAACGCGGTATTTCGGCCGGATTGATATCGTCATGGCATGGCGACATATCAGAATGAAGTTATATATGACATAATATTAACAAAAACAAGACATAAAATTATAATTAATGTCTCGTTTTGGTATTTTAATTATTTATGCGTGCTGTTCGTCACCAGATTTACAAAATTCCGTTCCTGATCCGGGTTATGGGGGCGGCACCATATCCAACCAATCGCCGCATGGGTGCAACGCTGTGGCAGCGCGATATTTGCATGGGGGATTCATGAAATGATCATGGGGCATGAAAACAGGTGGTGCCGGGCATGGATGCTGGCGGTTGGGCTGGTCCTTGTGGTGCAGGTATTGTCGCCCGGGGTTCTGCGGGCCGCCCCACAGGAACCGTCACCGCCACAGTTTACCTACCATCATATGTGGACCGATGCACAGGGTATCAGCCATATCGCGACCTGTCCGCTGACACGGTTCGTGTTGGAGAGCATGTCCCCACCCGCGGGCCCGCAATGGCAGGACCGGCAGCCAGACGGCCGTGCGACGGTGCTGATGACGGTGCAGCCCCCACATTGGGACGGGACATGGCATGAAGATCCAAAGGTGCAGTGGATTGTGCCCCTGCATGGGCGTTGGTTTGTGCAGGCGATGGATGGCGCGCGTGTCGAAATGGGGCCGGGGGACGTCCTGCTGGGCGAGGATCAGAATACCCGCCCGTTTCGCACCGGGCCGATGCAGGGGCGCAGGGGACATCTGGGGGGCAATGTTGGCGACGGTGCTGTGGACCTGATGGTCGTGCAGATGGATATATCCCCAACCATCGGGCAACCCTGTCATTTCCACTGATAAACAGGTGATAAACAGGTGTTTCGGCATTCTGGGATGACAATGAACAGCAAGCCCCGGGGAAGCGTTTTCAAAAGCTGCAAAAGACATCGCCCCTTTGGGAAAAGGCAGATCCCAGAGATTTTATGATTTTTATGTCAGATGGTTATGTGGAACTGATCATTCCAGCCCCTGTCCCGGAATGGTGTCAGGGCACAGGCGTAATCACAGACGTGGCCGCGATGTATCGTATCGGATATATGCGTGGTGCCTGGGATAGGGGGCGCCAGGGCAAGGAAAAAGGCATGCCCGGGAAAATATTGGGAAAATGATGGTGAGCCGGGTGGGATTCGAACCCACGACCATTCGATTAAAAGTCGAATGCTCTACCGACTGAGCTACCGGCTCACGATAAGGGGATCTGGCCTGCCGTAACAGGGGTCAGGTCATGGACGACCCGACGCGCCTTGACGTCCCTTTACTGCTCAAGCGGGGGTGTAGGCGGCCTGATGCGGACTGTCAAGGAGAAGATGAAAATATACCCGCGAACTAAATCGCTGATATTAAGGGGAGTTGTTGTCCGTTACGCCACGAATTGATGATCGTGACCCTGCGGGATTGTTTCAGGACACCCTGCGGCGCACGGTAATGGCAAACGGGAATACCGGGGCGGGGTCTGGGGATCGGGGTGCTTTTTTACCGGCAGGTTGTCTTTTCCGGACGTTCTGGCCAAAAGCTGCCCTGAAAACTTCTTTATGATTTCAATATGTTCCCTGACGCGCCTTTCGGCGGTGCCCGTGTTGGGGACCATGATGACATGGCCCCCATGTGCGGCTTGCGTGTGCCGCACCGGTGTCTGGGTTCAGGCCGCCGCGTCGTCGGCAGGACGCATCTTGATGATGCGGTCGGGCTCCTGCACCATGCCGCTATGTCCCGCGCCACGCTTGATCTGGTCGATATGGTCCATGCCTTCGATCACCTGGCCGACGATCGTGTACTGGCCATCAAGGTGGGGGGAGGGTTCGAACATGATGAAGAACTGGCTGTTGGCGCTGTCGGGGTTCATGGTGCGGGCCATGCCGAGCGTGCCGCGTTCGAACTTTGCCTTGTTGGTGAATTCAGCCTTCAGGTCCGGCAGCTTGCTGCCCGACGTGCCGGTGCCGGTCGGGTCGCCGCCCTGTGCCATGAACCCATGGATGACGCGGTGGAACGGTGTGTTGTCATAAAACCCTTCGGCCGACAGCGTGCGGATGCGTTCCGCCGCCAGGGGCGCGAGGTCGGGACGCAGGCGGATGACCACGCGCCCGGTCTTGAGGTCCATGTTGATAAGGTCGGCCTTGTTCGTGTCAGACATGACGGTCCGTTTCCTGTCGCTTGTGATTGAAAAAAACTGGCGGGCGTCCCATGCGCGCAGGGGACGCGCAGCCAAGGGCTGCTTTCAGCGGCCCTGCAGGCGCGCCAGAACGCACTGACGGGTGGAGGGGGAGACAAAGTCCGTAATGTCCCCCTCCAGCCGCGCGATCTCCTTGACCAGGCGGGAGGAGATATACTGGTTCCCCTGTCGCGCCATAAGGAAAACGGTCTCGATATCCGGGGCCAGATGCGTGTTCATTGCTGACATCTGGTTCTCGTAATCGAAATCCGCAACCGCCCGCAGGCCACGAAATATCGCATGTGCCCCATGCGCATGGGCGGCGTTGACCAGCAACCCTTCGAATCCCACCACCTCGATCACGGTCGAAGGGGGCAGGCCAAGGGCCGCGATATCGGTGCGCAGGCACGCAATCCGCTCTTGCAGTGAAAGCAGGGGCTGCTTGGTCGTGTCCTTTGCCACCCCGATCACCAGACGCCCCACCAGACGGGACGCCCGCGCGATGATATCGAGGTGGCCATTCGTCACCGGGTCAAAGGTGCCGGGGTAAAAGCCGGCGCGCACACGCGCGTCAGTCATCGTGGCCGTCCGTTGCGGCACCGGTTTCGCCGGTCGCGTTTTCATCCGTGCCTGTCGCGTCGGTCTCATCATCTTCGCCATCATCCATGACAGGGAAGACGCTGGTGACTTCTTCGGTATCGTTCAGGCGGAACAGGGTCACGCCGCTGGCCTGTCGGGACATGATGCGGATCTGGTCCACCGGCAGGCGGATCAGGCGGCCCGCATCGGTGACAAGCATGACATCCGTTCCCGCGAGCACCGGCAGGGTCGCAACCACCGCGTTGCCACGCCGCGCGGTGGGAAAGGACATGTTGTTGATACCCAGCCCGCCGCGTCCGCTGACACGGTAGTCATAGGCGGAGGAACGACGGCCAAACCCGGCATTGCTGACGATCAGGAGGATTTCCTCCGCCCCTTCCATTTCCATCACGCGTTCGGGGGGCAGGGCGAGGTCGGTGGCCGTTTCCTCGTCATCGCTGGCGATATCGGGGGTGGTGTCGGTGTCTTCGCCGTTCTGGGCGGCATTTTCGGCGCGGCGGCGTGCGTTGGCAATCCGCAGATAGGCGGACCGTTCCTCCACCGTGGCGTCAACATGGTTCAGCACGCACAGGCTGTTGACCTCGTCCCCTTCGGCAAGGCGGATGCCGCGCACGCCCGAACTGCCGCGTCCCGCGAACACGCGCAGGGTGTCGTCCGTGATCTGGAACCGGATGCAGCGCGCATTGCGCGTGCCAAGGAAGACGTCCTGCCCTTCGCGGCAGGTGGCGACGCCGATCAGCCTGTCGCCGTCATCCAGCTTCATGGCGATCAGCCCGGAGGAGCGGATATTGCGGAAATCGCTCAGCCTGTTGCGCCGCACGTTCCCTGATGATGTGGCAAAGACAAGGTGCAGGTTCTCCCACAGATCCTCGTCCTGCGGCAGGGGCAGCACGGCAGTGATCGAATCCTCGCCAAGGTCGGGCAAAAGGTTGACCAGTGCGCGTCCCTTGGCCGTGGGGCTGGCTTCGGGCAGGCGCCAGACCTTTTCACGATAGGCCTTACCGCCGGAGGAGAAGAACAGCACCCATTGATGCGTATGGGCATTGAACGAACGGATGATGATGTCATCGCCCCGCCGTCCCGCCGCCGTGCGCCCGCGCCCGCCACGGTTCTGCGCGCGAAAGACGTCAAGCGGCGTGCGTTTGATGAAACCGTCACGCGTGATGGTCACGACCATCTGCCCCGGTTCAATCAGGCTTTCATCCGTCTGGTCGCCTGCGTAATCGGCGATGTCTGTGGCACGCGGCGTTGCGATTTCGGCGCGCACCGTCGCCAGTTCGTTGCGCATGACCTCCATGCGGCGCGGACGGCTGGCGATGATTTCCAGCAGTTCGTTGATGCGTGTCGCGACTTCGGACAGTTCCTGCTGGATCTTGTCACGTTCCAGTCCGGTCAGGCGCTGCAGGCGCAGTTCCAGGATGCCGCGTGCCTGTGCCTCCGTCAGGTGGACGCGCTGGTCCACCACCACATTGCCCTCATCATGGATCAGCGCAAGCAGCGGGGCGATGTCACCCGCGTCCCATGCGCGTTCCATCAGGGCGGCGCGCGCGGTGGCGGCGTCCGGGGCCGCACGGATCAGTGCGATGACCGCGTCGATATTGGCCACCGCAATGACCAGCCCGACCAGCAGGTGCCCACGGTCGCGCGCCTTGTTCAGGTCAAAGCGTGCGCGGCGCAGGATGACTTCCTCGCGAAAGCGGATGAAGGCCTGCAATACGTCCTTCAGGCCCATCAGGCGCGGCTGCCCGCCATCAAGGGCGAGCATGTTGACCCCGAATGAAGTCTGCAACTGCGTAAAGCGGTACAACTGGTTCAGCACCACCTCGGGCGTCGCGTCACGCTTGATCTCGATGACGATGCGCATGCCCGAACGGTCGCTTTCGTCGCGGATGTCGGAAATGCCCTCCACCTGCTTGTTACGGACCAGTTCGGCAATGCGTTCCTGCAAGGTGGCCTTGTTCACCTGATACGGGATTTCGGTGACGATGATGGCCTTGCGGTCACGGCGGATATCCTCGACCTCGGCACGGGCGCGGATGATGACGGACCCGCGTCCCGTTTCGAACGCACTGCGGATGCCCGCGCGGCCCAGGATCGTCCCGCCGGTGGGAAAATCGGGGCCGGGGACGTACTGCAAAATGTCGTCGAGCGTCATGTCGGGACGTTCGATCATCGCCAGCGTGGCGTCGATGATCTCGCCGGGGTTATGCGGCGGGATGTTGGTGGCCATGCCGACTGCGATGCCCGATGCACCGTTGACCAGCAGGTTGGGGAACGCGGCGGGCAGGATCTGGGGTTCCTGCTCGCTCTCGTCATAATTGGGCTGGAAATCGACGGTGTCGCGGTCGATATCGTCAAGCAGGAAAGAGGCCGCCCGCGCCAGGCGTGCCTCGGTATAACGCATGGCGGCGGGGGAATCGCCATCGACCGACCCGAAATTGCCCTGCCCGTCGATCAGCTTGACCCGCATCGACCATGACTGCGCCATGCGCACCATGGCGTCATAGATGGAGGAGTCGCCATGGGGGTGGTATTTACCCATGACGTCACCGACCGCACGGGCCGATTTGCGGTACGGCTTGTCATGGGTAAAGCCGCTTTCGCGCATGGAATACAGGATGCGTCGATGCACCGGTTTCAGTCCGTCGCGCACATCAGGCAGCGCGCGGCTGACGATGACGGACATGGCATACGCCAGATAGGAGGAGCGCATCTCCTCCTCAATGGTCACCGGCAGCATGTCGGAGGGCGGAGTCTGTTCGGGAATTTCGGTCAAGGCAGTTCCGTCATGGCTGGTTTTCGCACGCATTCGGGGGAAAGCGGGCGGGGGCGGGCATCAGGACTCGCATCGCGCATGGCGTGCGGGTTTGTTGCCCTCCAATAGCAGAATTGCGCCCATGCGCGAAGCATGTCGCGCATGGGAACGTACGGGCGGGGGCGCGGGCGTGCAAGTGCCTATCCCGCATCGCATTGCGTATGCGCCTGTTCCCCTGATGTCGCAGCACGCGCCGCCCCCGTGCGGTCGCATGCGCATCAGGCGAAAGAGAGATAGCATGGCGGCACGCCGTCGGTCAGCCAGACGCCATTATCCGCCCGCCATAATGTCAGGCCATCATCATGCATCCGCCCTGCCGCGACGCGCATGACCACGGCCCGGCCATGGCGTGTCCCAACCGTCATGGCCGTGGCCTCGTCGTTGGAAAGATGGACATGCCGCCTGCGTCCGGGCAGCAGCCCGTCACGGAAAATCGATTCCAGGCTGGTGCGTGCCGTGCCATGCCACAGGACCGCAGGCGGGATGGCGGGGGGCAGCGCCAGATCCACCGCGATGGAATGGCCCTGTGCCGCGCGGATCCGTTTGCCGTCGGGCGACAGGGTAAAGCGCTGCTTGTCATTGTCGCGCACCACGCGTTGCAGGCTCGGCAGGTCGAATGTCTGGCCATGCCTGCGGGCCTGACGGATCAGGATGGTGGTTTCCACCCACCCCTGCGGGTCGAGGCTGATAGCGATCCGCTCCGGTGCGTGACGCAGTACAAGGCTGAGGAATTTGCTGATTTCGCGATCGGTCAGGGGCCGTCGCGTGCGGGGGGCGTCCGTCTTCATGGGGCCTGTTCCGTTCTTTGCGGCTCCGCTCTCTTGTGCTGTGCCCGGCGATACGGGCCACCTGTGAAAAAGGGCGCATTCGCGCGCCCTCCTTCAGTCGTGGATTTTGAATATATATTTTTGAATATATATTTTCAGGCAGCCTTCGCGGCCTGTCAGACGCGGCGCACTCAGAACGGGATTTCATCGTCAAGGTCGCTGCCGCCCGACGGCGCGTCCCATCCGCCGCCGCCACCTGCGGGTGGCGTGGAACGGGGGGCCTGCGCCGGGCGGGGCGCGCCACCGCCATACCCGCCACCCCCACCGGGGCCGCCGCCATACCCGCCACCTTCGCCACCCTCACCGCCGCGATTGCTGTCGAGCAGGACGAGTTCGCCACGGAAACGGTCGATCACCACCTCGGTGGTGTAACGCTCCATCCCCGACTGGTCCGTCCATTTACGGGTCTGCAACGTCCCTTCAAGGTAGACCTTGCGCCCTTTGCGCAGGAAACGTTCGGCCACATCGCCAATGCGTTCGTTGAAGATGACAACGCGGTGCCATTCCGTACGCTCGCGCCGTTCGCCAGAGGCGCGGTCGTTCCATGTCTCGCTGGTTGCCAGGGTCAGGGATACGATTTTTGCGCCGTTCTGGCTGTTGCGGATCTCCGGGTCCTTGCCCAGATTACCTACGAGGATGACCTTGTTGACGCTACCCGCCATTTGATGTCCTGCTTGCTGTTCGGGTTCGCGGGCGGCTGCCTTGCATCCCGGTATCGGGGGCAGGGGCCGGTCCGTCGGAAACCGCCATGTCCGCCGCTGGGCGGTCCGGCCGGTCGTGATCCCCCATCCTAGAACAGATTGGGCCGGAACGGCAAAGCCCTGCTTTGGCGATATGCTGCGTCTTCCCCGATGCAGTGGTGGAAAGGCAATCGGGAAAAAATCGGCGACTTCCCTCACGGCCCCTTGCCCTATGAGTGGGATGGGGACAGAACAACATGGCAACATCACATTCGGTCCCCACGCGGCGTCGGTGGGGCAGGAGGATAATATGGACGATTCTTCTCCCGCACGGGCGGGGGCCGGTGTGCAGCACGTAACCGGCCCGGCGATTCGGGTGCGGGGCGCACGCGCGCACAACCTCAAGGACATTGATGTCGATATCCCGCGCGACGCGCTGACGGTCATGACGGGCCTGTCGGGGTCGGGGAAATCGTCGCTGGCGTTCGACACCATCTATGCCGAAGGGCAGCGCCGCTATGTGGAAAGCCTTTCGGCCTATGCGCGGCAGTTCCTGGAACTGATGGGCAAGCCGGATGTGGATTCGATCGAAGGCCTGTCCCCCGCCATTTCCATCGAGCAGAAGACCACGTCGAAAAACCCGCGTTCCACCGTGGGTACGGTCACGGAAATCCATGACTACATGCGTCTTTTGTGGGCGCGCGCGGGTGTGCCCTATTCCCCCGCCACCGGCCTGCCGATCGAGGCGCAGACCATCAGCCAGATGGTCGATCGTGTGATGGCCATGCCGGAGGGGACGCGTCTGATGCTGCTTGCCCCGGTTCTGCGTGACCGCAAGGGCGAATGTCGCAAGGAACTGGCCGACCTGCAGCGCAAGGGCTTTACCCGGGTGAAGGTGGACGGGACGCTGTATGAAATCGCCGATGTGCCGGACCTGAACCGCCGCCTGCGCCATACGGTGGAGGCAGTGGTGGACCGCATCGTCGTGCGCGAAGGGCTGGAATCACGCCTTGCCGACAGTTTCGAAACCGCGTTGTCGCTGTCCGATGGGCTTGTCTATGCCGAGGAGGTGCGGCGCGCGACGGATGAATCCGATGACACACCCACGGAGCGCACCGTTTTTTCCTCGCGCTTTGCCTGTCCCGTCAGCGGCTTTACGCTGGAGGAGATCGAACCACGGCTGTTTTCCTTCAATGCACCGCAGGGCGCCTGCCCCGCCTGTGACGGAATCGGGCTGGAGACGTTCTTTGACCCCCACCTCGTGGTCCCGGACGAGGGGCTGTCGCTTGCCGGTGGGGCCATTGCGCCCTGGCGCAACAGCCAAAGCCCGTATTACCAGCAGACGCTGGCTGGTGTGGCCGCACATTACGGTGTCAGCATGGATACGCCCTGGCGCGACCTGCCGCAGGAGGTGCGCGACGTCATCCTTGATGGCGGGCGTGATCCCATCGCCTTCACCTACCGTGATGACCGCCGCAGCTATACCCTGACCAAGCCGTTCGAGGGCGTTGTCACCAACCTGCGCCGCCGCATGGCGGAAACCGACAGCGTCTGGGTGCGCGAGGAGCTTTCGCGTTATCAGTCTGAAAAGCCGTGTCATGTCTGCCATGGTGCGCGCCTTCGGCCGGAGGCGCTGTCGGTGAAGGTGGCGGGCCTGAACATCGCGCAGGCGTCCGACATGCCCATCCGCCGCGCGCTGGAATGGTTTGCCACCGTGGAGGAAACGTTAAGCCCGCAGCGCGCGGAAATCGCGCGGCGCATCCTGCGTGAAATCCTTGACCGGTTGCGGTTCCTTGATGATGTGGGGCTGGATTACCTGACGCTGTCGCGCGGGTCGGCCACGCTGTCGGGGGGGGAAAGTCAGCGCATCCGCCTTGCCAGCCAGATCGGCTCGGGCCTGACGGGGGTGCTGTATGTCCTTGACGAACCGTCCATCGGGCTGCACCAGCGCGACAATGAACGCCTGCTGGGCACGCTGGAACGGCTCAAGCGGCTGGGCAATACGCTGATTGTCGTCGAACATGACGAAGATGCGATCCGTGCCGCGGACTGGTTGATCGACATGGGGCCGGGTGCTGGCGTCAATGGCGGGAATGTCGTTGCGTGCGGCACACCGCAGCAGGTCGCCGCCAATCCCGACAGCCTGACGGGGGCGTATCTGTCGGGGCGTAAACGTATCGAGGTCCCGGCACAGCGCCGCCCCATCGACCCGGCGCGTGAACTCGTCCTGCGTGGGGCGTGCGGCAACAACCTCAAGGATGTGACCGCGCGCTTCCCGCTGGGCACGTTCACCTGCGTCACGGGGGTTTCGGGCGGGGGCAAGTCCACACTGGTGATCGACACGCTGTACAAGGCCCTGTCGCGCCGCCTGATGGGATCGGGACAGAACCCCGCCCCGTATCGGGACATCGACGGGATCGAACAGCTCGACAAGATCATCGACATCGACCAGTCCCCCATCGGGCGGACCCCGCGTTCCAATCCCGCGACCTATACCGACCTGTTCACCCCGATTCGCGACTGGTTCGCCGAACTGCCCGAAAGCAAGGCGCGGGGTTACAAGGCGGGACGTTTTTCCTTCAACGTGAAGGGCGGGCGGTGCGAGGCGTGCCAGGGGGATGGCGTGCTGAAGATCGAGATGCACTTCCTGCCCGACGTGTTCGTCACCTGCGATACGTGCAAGGGCGCGCGCTATAATCGCGAAACGCTGGAGGTGAAGTTCCGTGGCCAGTCGATCGCCGATGTGCTGGCGATGTCGGTGGACGAGGCGCTGCCTTTCTTTTCCGCCGTGCCGCGCATCCGCGACCGCCTTGCCATCCTGCAGAAGGTGGGGCTGGGTTATGTTGCGCTGGGGCAGCAGGCGACGACCCTTTCAGGGGGGGAGGCGCAGCGTGTGAAGCTGTCGAAGGAACTGGCGCGGCGTGCGACGGGACGCACGCTCTACATCCTTGATGAACCGACGACCGGCCTGCATACCGAGGATGTGCGAAAGCTGCTTGAGGTGCTGCATGCGCTTGTGGCGCAGGGCAACACGGTGGTGGTGATCGAACATAACCTGGAGGTGATCAAGACCGCCGACTGGGTGATCGACATGGGGCCGGAAGGGGGCGACGGCGGTGGCCGTATCGTGGCCGAGGGCACGCCGGAGGACATTGCCGCGACTTCCGCAAGCCATACCGGCCGGTTCCTGCGTCCGCTCCTGCGGGGGGCAGGCGCCAAGGCGGCGAAGGCGGCACTTGCGCAGCAGCCGGGCGATGCGCCTGCAAAGCAGAGTCCCGGGCGCAAGGGCGTGAAAAAAACTCCCGCCGCGTCGAAAACGCGCACTGTGGCGGCCAAGGTCACGCCAAAGGCGAAAAAAGGCGGAAAAAAGCCGATGAAGGGCGGATAGAACCCGCCATGGCGGGACGCGGTTGCACGCGTGATGGGAAAAAACAAAAAATATTGTGCCCATCATGCGGAAAATGCTTGCGTTCCGCCCGGCAGAAGCCCTATCAGCGGCGCTCTTGGCCCAAGGGGGCAATGTCTGCCCAACAGGCTGTCTACTGGTTTGGGGGTACGTGATGAACGCACTTGCTCAACTGGGGATGGTCTCGGAACTCCCGAGCGATAACCAGATCTCTTCAGCGCCGTTTTCGTCCGACGACGACCGGAAAGATTACTTCGTCGAAAAAGACGGGATGAAGTTTGCGGGAACGCATCTTCTTGTCGATCTTTGGGATGCGCACAATCTTGACAATCCGGAACAGATTGACCGCACCCTGTGTGAAGCCGCAGTGACGGCCGGGGCGACAATCCTGCACAGTCACTTCCATCATTTCACGCCCAATGGTGGTGTGTCGGGTGTGGTCGTGCTGGCGGAAAGCCACATTTCCATCCATACGTGGCCGGAGCGTAACTTCGCCGCCGTGGATATCTTCATGTGCGGCGCATGCGACCCCCACCTTGCGATTCCGGTCATGCAGCGCCTGTTCCAGGCCGGCCGGATCGAGGTCGATGAACAGCGTCGCGGCCGCGTCGCGCTGTAATGCGTGCGCATGGGAACACGTCATGTGTTCCCATGCCGTGGCGTGTTTTTCCCGCCCATAACCGATACTTCCCGCATGGGAAAGAATGGCAGGCCGGACCCTTGTGTCCGGCCCGCTTTCGCATGGATATTTTTCAAGGAGTACCGTGATGTCCGACATCTGGATCAGCGAAACCCTCTATGGTGGCTGGCGGCAGCAGTTTCGTGTCAACAAGATGCTGGCCCAGACCAAGAGCGCGTTCCAGGACATCGCGGTGTTCGAGAACGAGGATTATGGCCGTGTCCTGATGCTCGATGGTGTTGTGCAGATCACCGGGCGTGATGAGTTCGTGTATCAGGAAATGCTGACACATGTGCCGCTGCTTGCTCATGGGGCGGCGCGCAATGTCCTGATTATCGGGGCGGGGGACGGCGGTGTCCTGCGTCGTGTGCTGCAACATGGCACCGTCGAACGCGCGGTCATGGTGGAAATCGACGGGGAGGTCATCTCCCTGTCCAAACAATTCCTGCCCGACATCGCAGGGGATGCATGGAACGATCCGCGTGCCGAGGTGATCGTGGGCGATGGCATCGAATATGTTGCCACCGCGCCCGATGCCTCCTTTGACGCGATCATCGTCGACAGCACGGACCCGATTGGCGTGGGCGAAGTCCTGTTTACCGATTCGTTCTATCGTCATTGCGCGCGAATCCTGACGGATAACGGCCTGATCGTGAACCAGTGCGGCGTGCCCTTCATGCAGGCCGATGAACTGCGTGACACCAGCGCGCGCCGTGCGCAGTTCTTCCGCCATGTCTCGGCCTATGTCGCGGCGGTTCCGACCTATGTCGGCGGGTTCATGACACTGGGCATCGCGGCGAAGGGGGATGCACCGGGCACGCAGGATGTCGCGACGATCCGTGAACGTGCGCGCAAGGCAGGCATTGGGGAGTGCCAGTACTGGACGCCCGAAATGCACGTCGCCTCCTTCGTGTTGCCGCCCTACATCGCGCGGAACCTGCCTGGTTATACCCCCAGGGGCTGACCCCGTACGGGTGGGATGTCGCACGTCCCGCCCTTTGGCCTGACCTTCATAAATGGCTGTTTGAAAATGACAGCGTGGTCGGGAATGACAGACGTTCCTGAATGTCGCCTTTGATTTTAAAGGCGACATCTTTGGGTGATTTTTAAAAAAGGTGCGCCCAAAACTTTTGTTGTTCCGGCAAGTCGCAGGTTCCGCCGTTTCAGGCATCCCTTTTGGTCAGGTTCCAAAGGGGGTGCATGTTTGAAAATAGCGGCACCCGGAACCCCTTATCAGACGCTGTTTGATAAAGTCAGACTCAATAACATCCTGAAATTATAAAGATTTTTGGTGAAGCTTTTTCTAAAAAGCTTCAAAAGACGCTGCCTTTCTGAAAAAAGGCAGCACCCAAAAACGTTTCTTATTTTGTATCAATGAGTTGTTTTCAAACGCTCTCTTATTTGGGCGCTGGTATGTTGCGTACCGTCCTGCGCACACTTACGAGGCGTATCTTCAGCGTGTCCACCGCATTGCTGAACGCCTTGAAATGTGGCGTTGCCTGATGGGCGTCAAACGCCGCGGGGCTGTCATAGACCTCGTGCAGGATCACCGTATCCGGTTCATCCGGCGTGGTCAGCACGTCAAAGCATGAACATCCCGCCTCATCCGTGACTGACCGGATGCTGTCCTCGATGCAGGCTACGAGGAAGGGCGCGCGCGTGGCGGCCGTGGTTTCGAATTCCGCGATGATGATCAGGGGCGTGTCGGTCATGTCTGGCATCCTTGTCACAAGGGAATCAGATGCCCCGCACCGGTGCATGCCAGCGTGGGCGCATGGACGCGGGACATCAGGCGTTTTCATGGATTGACTTGTGTTCGGGTGTCATGTCAAGCAGTCGGGTATCGATACGGGAGAGACCGGCCATGTGCCGGCGCCGAAGGAGCAACCGCCCCGGAAACTCTCAGGCAAAAGGACCGGTCGATGATAACTTCTGGAAAGAGGCGCCCGGTTCCGGTGCGCCCGCCGACGGGATAGCGATCTCAGGCACAGGTGACAGAAGGGGCAGGTGATATCCATTACGGAGTCGCAGGAGCCCTTTTCATGTCCACGCTTTCGGCACAGATCATAACGATTTCGCAATTTCCTGCATCCCCCCGCACATGTCCCGCCTGTGCGCGCCATCATGCCGTGATCCGTACCCTGCCGGCATCCGTGCCGTCGCGGGGCGTGGGTCGTGGCGCGTGCGCTGTCGGGTCATATCGCAATGACGAGGTAGTCTTCGCATGACCGAGGGTCTTTTGCGCACGCCGCTGCACGCGCTGCATCTTGAACTGGGGGGGCGCATGGTGCCCTTCGCCGGGTATGACATGCCGGTCCAGTATGAGGCCGGTGTCATGGCCGAACACCTGCATACCCGCGCGGCGGGCAGCATCTTTGACGTCTCGCACATGGGACAGGTGCGCGTGCGCCCGCGTTCGGGCGTCATGGCGGATGCGGCGCTTGCGCTTGAACGTCTGGTCCCTGCCGATATCCTCGCCCTGCGTCCCGGACGGCAGCGTTATGCGCTGCTGATGCGCGAAGATGGCGGCATCAGCGATGACCTGATGATCGCCAACATGGGGACATGGTTCCTGCTGGTGGTCAATGCGGCGTGCAAGGATGCGGATTTTGCCCTGATACAGGCGGGAATTGCCGATGTATGCGAGGTGGAGTTCCTGTCGGATCGCGCGCTGATCGCGGCGCAGGGGCCTGCGGCGGTTGCGGCGATGGCCGAACTGGCCCCCGCGACGGCGGCCATGCGGTTCATGGACGTGATCGAAACCGATATCGCGGGCGTTGCCTGCATCGTCTCGCGCTCGGGCTATACCGGGGAGGACGGGTTCGAGATCGGCATGCCTGCCGGACAGGCGGAAGATGTTGCCCGTGCGCTGCTGGCCTGTACGGATATCGCGGCGGCCGGGCTGGGCGCGCGCGACAGCCTGCGGCTGGAGGCCGGGTTGTGCCTGTATGGGTCGGATATCGACACCACGACGTCGCCGGTCGAAGGCGCGCTGGAATGGTCGATCCAGAAAAGCCGCCGCCCCGGTGGCGTGCGCGCCGGTGGCTATCCCGGTGCTGATATCGTGGCAAAGCATCTCTCCGAAGGGGCTGCGCGCCGTCGCGTCGGCCTGCGGGGGGAGGGGCGTGCCCCGATCCGTGGCGGTGCGCCGTTGTTCAGTGATGCCGAAGGCACGCACCAGGTCGGGCATGTGACATCGGGTGCGTTCGGCCCCAGCGTCCCCGGACCGGTTTCGATGGGATATGTCGATACGGCATCGGCGGCCATCGGCACGCCGCTGTTCGCGGGTGTGCGGGGGCGTGTCCTGCCGGTTCATGTCGTGGCGCTGCCGTTCGTGGCGCCGACCTTCCGGCGCTAGGTCCCGGTTTTCCACCCCGGTTATTTTCAACCCCCAACATTACGGAAGAATGGGCGGATCATGAGCATCTATTACACCAAGGAACATGAGTGGCTGCGCATCGAGGGTGACGAAGTCGTCGTCGGCATCACGCAGCATGCGGCAGATGAGCTGGGCGAACTGGTCTTTGTCGAAGGCAAGGATGCAGGCACCGACGTCGCGCAGGGCGACAGTGTCGCGGTTGTGGAATCGGTGAAGGCCGCCTCCGACATCTATGCCCCGGTTGGTGGCACGGTCACATCCTTTAACGACGCGTTGTCCGATGATCCGTCGCTGATCAACCGCGAGCCGGAGGCCGGCGGCTGGATCGTGCGCATGAAGATGGCTGACAGGTCGCAGCTTGACGGCCTGCTGGATGCTGCGGCCTATGCCGCGCTGCTGGCCTGACATTCCTGCTGCCTGTGACCTGACGGAGTTCCCGATCATGACGTCTTCCACCGATAATTCCCCCCTGTGGCAGGGTACGGGCAGCGATCCTGACGCGTTTTGTGCGCGTCATGTTGGCCCCGACGCCCACGATGTGCGCGACATGCTTGATGTCGTGGGGGCCGAAAGCCTTGAGGACCTGATGGCGCAGACCGTCCCCGGCGATATCCGCCTGAAGGGGGAAATGGGTTTGGGTGCCGGCATGTCCGAAACGCAGGCCCTTGAACGCCTGCGTCAGATCGCGGGCCGCAACAAGGTGATGACGTCCCTGATCGGGCAGGGATATTACAATACGTTCCTGCCGGGCGTGATCCAGCGCAACGTGCTGGAAAGCCCGGCCTGGTACACGGCCTATACCCCGTACCAGCCTGAAATCAGCCAGGGCCGGCTGGAGGCGCTGCTGAACTTTCAGACGCTTGTGACCGAACTGACCGGGCTGGACGTGGCCAATGCCTCCCTTCTGGATGAGGCGACGGCGGCGGCGGAAGCGATGGCCATGGCCCGTCGCGTCGCACGCAGCAAGGCAATGTCGTTCTTTGTCGATGCGGACTGTCACCCGCAGGTGATTTCCGTCCTGCGGACCCGTGCCGAACCGATGGGCTGGACGCTGGTGGTGGGCGATCCGGCGCATGACCTGCACGCGGACGAGGTGTTTGGCGCATTGTTCCAGTATCCGGGGTCGTCCGGGCAGGTGCGTGATCCGCGTGCCGCGATCGCGGCCCTGCATGCGGCTGGTGCGATCGCGGCGATGACGGCGGACCCGATGGCGCTTCTGCTGCTTGAAAGTCCGGGCGCGCTGGGGGCTGATATCGCGGTCGGTTCGATGCAGCGTTACGGCATGCCGATGGGCGCGGGTGGCCCGCATGCGGCATATATGGCGGTGCGGGATGCGTTCAAGCGCAACATGCCCGGTCGCCTTGTCGGCGTATCGATCGATTCGCGGGGCGAGCCTGCCTATCGTCTCGCGTTGCAGACGCGCGAACAGCACATTCGCCGTGAAAAGGCGACGTCGAACATCTGTACCGCGCAGGTGCTGCCTGCCGTCGTATCGTCGATGTATGCGCTGTATCATGGGCCGGACGGGCTGCATGCCATCGCCACGCGTATTCATCGCCTGTGTGTCGTGGCGGCGGCGGGTCTGCGCGCGCTGGGCGAGGATGTGCGCACGGATGCGTTCTTTGACACGCTGACCATCGCGACGGGTGAACGCACGGCGGACATCGTCAATCGTGCGGTGGCGGCGGGAATGAACCTGCGCCGGGTTGATGCGCATACCCTTGGCCTCAGCCTTGACGAAACCACGACACCCGAAGTGGTGCGTGCGATCTGGACCTGCTTTGCCGGTGATGCGGCCCGCGTGGCCGCGATGGAAGGGACGCTTGACGCCCCGGCCACCGCAATCCCACAGGCGCTGGCGCGTACGGGCGCGTTGCTGACGCAGGCGGTCTTCAGTGCCTATCGCTCTGAAACTGACATGCTGCGTTACCTGCGCCGCCTGGCGGACAAGGATCTGGCGCTGGACCGTTCGATGATCCCGCTGGGGTCATGCACGATGAAGCTGAACGCGACGGCGGAGATGATGCCGATCACGTGGCCCGAATTCTGTGACATCCATCCCTTTGCCCCGGCGGACCAGATGGAGGGGTATGCCGAACTGTTCGCGGAACTGCAGCAGATGCTGTGCCGCATCAGCGGGTATGACGCCGTCTCGCTCCAGCCCAATTCGGGTGCGCAGGGCGAATATGCCGGGCTGCTGGCGATCCGTGCCTATCACCGCGCACGCGGCGAGGCCGGGCGTGACGTGTGCCTGATCCCGGCATCAGCCCATGGCACCAACCCGGCTTCGGCGCAGATGGCGGGGATGAAGGTTGTCGTCGTCAAATGCGATGAACATGGCAACGTGGACATGGATGACCTGAAGGCCCGCATCGCGCAGCATGCGCAGCAGCTTGCCGCGATCATGATTACCTACCCCTCCACCCATGGCGTGTTTGAACAAAGCGTGCGCGAACTGTGCGATCTGGTTCATGCGGCGGGTGGGCAGGTTTACCTGGATGGCGCGAACATGAATGCGCAGGTCGGGTTGTCACGGCCGGGGTCATATGGGTCGGACGTCAGCCATTTCAACCTGCACAAGACGTTCTGCATCCCGCATGGCGGTGGTGGGCCGGGCATGGGGCCGATCGGGGTTGGTGCGCATCTGGCGCCTTTCCTGCCCGGTCGCCCCGAACTGGGCGAAGCCAATGCCGTGTGCGCGGCCCCATTCGGTTCAGCCGACGTGTTGCCGATTTCATGGACCTATATGAAAATGATGGGGGATGCGGGCCTGCGTCGCGCGACCGAGGTTGCGATCCTGAATTCCAATTACATTGCGGCGCGGCTGTCGGATTATTACCCGGTGCTGTATCGCGGGGTGAACGGGCGGGTGGCGCATGAATGCATCATTGACCTGCGTCCCGTGCGCGATACGGCCGGGGTCACGGTCGATGATATCGCCAAGCGTCTGGTCGATCATGGCTTTCACGCTCCGACCGTGAGCTTCCCCGTCGCGGGCACTTTCATGATCGAGCCGACGGAGTCCGAGGGCCTGCGAGAGCTTGACCGTTTCTGTGAGGCGATGATCGCCATCCATGAAGAAATCGGCGAGGTCATGGACGGCAGGATCAAGGTGGAGGACAGCCCCCTGCGCCATGCGCCGCATACCGTGCGTGACGTGACCGACCCGGAATGGGACCGTGCATATGACCGTGCGCGCGGGTGCCTGCCCGGTGCGGTGCAGGCGGGAAGCAAATACTGGTCGCCGGTCAACCGGCTGGACAATGCGTATGGGGATCGTAACCTCGTCTGCTCATGCCCTGACCTTTCGACCTATGCCGAGGACTGATCCAGGGATGCGCTGGCGCATCTGAGGGTATTTCGAAAAGCCGCCCTTTACCGGGGCGGCTTTTTTTCTGGAAATCCGTCTGTGCGATATCCATGAAAAGCGTTCAGGGGCTGTTGGAGCGACTGTTTTAAAACACTCCATCAAGAGAGAACGCGAACATTTCAGGCGTTATCCTGTTTTTTTGCAAAGTCCGGCTCAATAATATCCTGAAATTATGAAAGTTTTTGGTGAAGCTTTTTCTAAAAAGCTTCAGAAGACGTCGCCTTTTTGAAAAAAGGCGACACC
>NZ_BANE01000118.1 GCF_000964405.1 Novacetimonas hansenii JCM 7643 | reverse complement strand
TTTATAATTTCAGGATGTTATTGAGCCTGACTTTTCAAACAGTCTCTTATCGCCACCCCTGTCAAACCAGGACAGTTTTCAGGCATCCGTATGGGGTTCCGACACTGGCGCTACCATCATGAGGGGGATTCGTATATTTTCGACTTTGAGGCAGGGAGAAAATTTCACGTGATCGTCGTAACGGGTGGGGCCGGTTTTATTGGTTCGAACATTGTTGCTGCCCTCAATGAGGTGGGGCGGATGGATGTCGTGGTCTGCGACACATTGGGAAATGATGGAAAGTGGCATAACCTACGCAAACGTGTGATCCAGGATATCGTCCCCCCCCATGAACTCATGTCATGGCTGGAACAGCATGAAGATATCGAAGCGGTTATCCATATGGGTGCCAATTCCTCCACCCTTGCCAAGGATGGCGATGAGGTGATGGAAAGTAATTTCCGTTTCTCACTCTCCCTTCTCGACTGGTGCACGGCACGTGGTGTCAAGCTGATCTATGCCTCGTCCGCTGCAACATACGGCGATGGCACACAGGGATTCAGCGATCACCTGTCACTGGCCCATCTGCGGACTTTGCGACCGCTTAACCTTTATGGCTGGAGCAAACATCTGTTTGATCAGGTGGTCGCAACCCGGATGGAAAGCGGGAAGAAGCTGCCCCCTGTTTGCGTGGGCCTCAAATTCTTCAACGTCTTTGGCCCTAATGAACAGCATAAAGGGTCGATGATGAGTCTGGCGTCGAAATATTTCGACAAGATCAAAGCAGGCGAAACCATTGACCTTTTCCGTTCCCACCATCCGGATTACAAGGATGGGGAACAGTTACGCGACTTCGTGTATGTGGAAGATATTCTTGGCGTGATCCTGTGGCTTTTGGATCAATCCCACAGGGTAGCCCTCTATAATGTCGGAAGCGGCCAGGCACGGAGCTTTCGCAATCTGGTCGGGGCCATCTTCGATGTTCTGGGGCAGGAACACCGTATCCGCTTCATTGATATGCCAGAAGAAATACGACCACGATATCAGTATTTTACAAAGGCCGATGACACACGCCTGCGCACAGATGGCTATAACAGGCCGGGCACCAGGCTGGAGGATGCCATCGCGCATTTTGTGCGGACCTATCTCGATACGGACGACCCCTATCGATAAGAGGCTGTTTGAAAAGTCAGGATTAATAACATCCTGAAATTATAAATGTTTTTTGTGAAGCCTTTCCTAAAAGGCCTTGAATATTATTTGAAAACAACGCATTGATAAACAATAGAAAACGATTTTTGGTGTTGTCTTTCGATCGAAAACGGCGACATCTTGCGAAGCTTTTTGAAAAAAGCTTCACCAAAAACTTTTATGATTTC
>NZ_BANE01000119.1 GCF_000964405.1 Novacetimonas hansenii JCM 7643 | reverse complement strand
AAAAAGCTTCAGAAGACGCCGCCTTTTTCGATCGAAAGGCGGCCCCCAGAAACTTGTCCTGTTTTTTATCAATGATGTGTTTTCAGACACTCTCTAAAAACTTGGCCTTTGAATATCCTGATGACGTCTTGTCCATCGGGTGCTTTCCAACATCGCCCTGCGCATCCAATAGCCGCCGGCATATGCCCATGCGGCTTCATGGTGAGGCTCTGCATGGCAAAGCGTCCTTAATAACATGCTGAAATTATAAAATTTTTGGGTATCTCTTTGCTGTAAATACACAAAAAAGACCTTACCTTCATTCAGGAACAGGCAACGCGCGCAGACTTTTCCTTGCGTTTTCACTGTTTTTACCGCCACCCGCCTGCGACAGGAGGCCCGTCATGACCCTCTCCCCCACCGGCCATATCGCCGTCATCGGCAGCATCAATGTCGATTTCGTCTGCCGCGTCGCCCGCTTTCCCCATGCGGGGGAGACGATGCATGTCCACGCCGCGACAACAGGGCTGGGTGGCAAGGGCGCGAACCAGGCGGTGGCCGTCGCGCGTCTGGGCACGGCAGTCGAACTGGCGGGGCAGATGGGCGACGATGCGCTGGCGCAGGTCGCACGTGACGCCATGGCCGATGCGGGGGTGGGGCTGCGTTTCGTGCGCACCGAAACCGGCGGACAGACGGGCCGGGCCTTCATTACCGTCAATGACGCGGGCGAAAACCAGATCCTGGTCCATGGCGGGGCGAACATGACGCTGCGCCCCGATGACGTCCCCGCGCTGGCGCGCGTGTTCGACGGCGCGCGCGTGGTGATGGTGCAGATGGAAATCCCGCCGGACATCGTCGTACGCCTGTGTGAACAGGCGCGGGCGCAGGACATGACCATCATTGTCGATCCTGCCCCCGTCCCGCCCGATGGCCTGCCCGATGCGCTGTTCACGCTGGCCACCGTCATGACCCCGAACGAGACGGAAACGCAGGCCCTGACGGGTATCCTGCCCACCGACGCCCCCACCGCCCGCGCCGCCGCAGCCCACCTGCACGGGCGGGGTGTGGCATGCGCGGTCATAAAAATGGGCGCGCGCGGCGTATTCCATTCCCGTCGCGACGGGGGGGACGGGTTCATTCCCCCCTTTGCCGTCACGGCGGTCGATACCGTTGCGGCGGGCGACTGTTTCGGCGCGGGACTGGCGCGCATGCTGGCATCCGGCGCGCCACTGGATCAGGCCGTGCGCTATGCCGCCGCATGTGGCGCGCTGGCGACGACACGTCCCGGCGCGGCAGAGGCCGCCCCCACGGCCGAAGAGGTTGCGGCACTGCTCGACACGCAGGAATGCGCATCCTGATGTCGTCCCGCCGGACGCCGCCCGTAGACATGCCCGCGATGCTGTTACGTGGGCCGCGGCGGGCCTGCCGGGATTGCGTCGGGATGGTGCGTATGCCGGATTGCGCGCCCCGCCGGACGCCCCCCGTAGACATGCCCGTTAGAGACCATATTAAAAAGTCGGGCTTAATAACATCCTGAAATCAGAAAGGTTTTTGGTGAAGCTTTTTCCAAAAAGCTTCGAAAGACGC
>NZ_BANE01000120.1 GCF_000964405.1 Novacetimonas hansenii JCM 7643 | reverse complement strand
ATTATAAAGGTTTTTGGTGAAGCTTTTTCCAAAAAGCTTCAGAAAACGCCGCCTTTTTGAAAAAAGGCGACACCCAGAAACTTTTCTTATTTTTTTCAAACACTCTCTTATATGATGGACCCACGCCCCACGGATTGTTCCCTTGCCCTGTGCATGGACAATGCCCAATATGGTCGTTCCCCCTTTCGGGGCCTCCCACCGGGAAAGAGGCATACATGGCACGCTGGTCCTATCCCCATCCCCGCCCCAGCGAAATCACGCCACACGCGGCATGGATGAACCGCCGTCATTTCATGGCTGCTGCCTCGCTGGCCGCCGTTGCCGCGCCGTTCAGCCATACAGGCCCCGCCATGGCGGCGGCCCTGCGGACACAGCCCGGCCCGTTTCAGGCCACCGACAGGCCAACGTCGCTGGAAGACATCACGCATTACAATAATTTCTATGAATTCGGGATGGGGAAGGCCGATCCTTCCGCTTATGGTGCCGGCTTCCAGCCACGCCCATGGACCCTGTCGGTCGAAGGACTGGTGGCGCATCCCCGCATATGGGACATCGACCAGTTAATGGCCACGATGACGCTGGAAGAGCGGTTATACCGCATGCGCTGCGTGGAGGCATGGTCCATGGTCATCCCATGGGACGGCTTTGCGCTGGCGACGTTGCTCAAACAGGCAGAGCCATTGGGCAGCGCCCGCTATGTCGCGTTTGAGTCCGTCGTCCGCCCCCAACAGATGCCCGGACAGCGCGCCGTCCTTGACACCCTGCCATGGCCGTATGTGGAGGGATTGCGGCTGGATGAGGCGATGCATCCCCTCACCTTCCTTGCGGTGGGGCTGTATGGGCAGACATTGCCCAACCAGAACGGCGCGCCGGTGCGATTGGTGGTGCCCTGGAAATACGGGTTCAAGGGGATCAAGTCGATCACGCGCATCCGGCTGGTGGAACAGATGCCCCCCACGACATGGAACCGCATGGACCCCACGGAATACGGGTTCTTTGCCAACGTCAATCCCGACGTTGACCACCCAAGATGGAGCCAGGCGACAGAACGCGTCATCGGCGCCAGTGGCTTTTTTGGGGGCGGCCGGAAAAAAACATTGATGTTCAACGGATATGGCGAACAGGTCGCCGGATTGTATGGACAGATGAACCTGCGGGCACAGTTCTGACATGCCCTATATCAGCGGCCCGCCACGTCATCGGACCGTCATGCCATGGCGGTTTGAAACATGGGTTATCACGCTGCTTGGCCTGATGCCGGCGGCCCTGTATTTCTGGTACGGCGCGCATGACCAGTTGGGGGCGGACCCGGTCAACGTCTTTGAACGCTGGCTGGGGCTGTGGGCCGTACGTTTCCTGCTGGTGACACTGTGCATCACCCCCCTGCGCGAGGTCAGCGGATACAGCCTGCTGCGCTATCGCCGGACGTTCGGGCTGCTGGTTTTCTGGTATGCGTGCATGCATGTGGCGGTCTATGTCGCACTGGACCAGCAATTCGACATGGCCGTGCTGTGGCGCGACATCACGCACCGTCCCTTCCTGATGATCGGGGCAGGCGCGTTCACATTGCTGGTGCCGCTGGCGCTGACATCAAATACATGGTCAATACGCACATTGGGCCGCCGGTGGCGGGGGCTGCATCGCCTGACCTATGGCGTGGCGATCCTTGCCGCTGTGCATTTCCTGATGGCGTTCAAGACCTATACCCCCACCAGTGTCGGTTATGCCGCCGCACTGGGTCTACTGGTGCTGTGGCGCGGCAGGCAGGTTACACGCATGCGAATGGCATCCGGCCGGGGCGATATGACACAACCATAGAAATGTTTTCACCATTTCATTTTTACGAATACGATGAATGTTCAGGATTCCTGAAATATCTTCCTCTATGAAATTTCCATAAATTTTCAAACATCCTGTGTTTTATTTGTTTTTTACCCAAACCCTACAATAAAACGGGACCCATTGCGGGTCCCGTCTTTTCAGGTGGCGTTCATGTCTTGTCGTGGCTGTGCAGACCGCCCTTCCTGCCGGCGTCGGCCGCACGTTGCGGGTCATTGGCAAAGTTGCCCGAACTCTGCTGTCCACCCTTATGGCCGGCCTCTGCCGCACGTCTGGGGGCGTTGGCAAGATGTCCCGGACTGTGCCGCCCTCCTTTATGGCCCGCCCCCGATGCCTGTTTGGGATCATTGGCGAAATTACCGGGCATGTCTGGCGTACCACCCCCGCCGTGACGGTCCGCCGGGGCCATGGTGTACATGCCGACATTGGGGCTGTGATATATGTGATGGGTCATGGTCATCTCCTCCTGAGAGTACAGCGACACACGGGAATCCCTGTTTCCCCCATTGCGTGCGCAAACCCGCATTGGGAATGCAATCCCCCAAGGACCGCTGTGGACGACTCAACGATGTTCCATGATAGCGGTTCCTGGGTTCAAAAAATAATCATGTAATAAAAATTATCATTATAAGTTCAAAAATAAATAAATTCCGTATGAATTACAGTGAATATTTTCAATAAAATTCATATTTAATATAAATATTTCTATCATTATGTTCAACGCAGTATCAGAAATATTTTGACATGGAAAACATCCCGCAACACCGTGAAAGCTTTTTTGAAAAACCCTTTGTAATATAGTAAAATATCTGGATAATTTTTCCTGAGAGATTGCTTGAAAACAGGCCCTTGATAAACAATAGAAAAAGATTTTTGGCGTTGCCTTTCGATCGAAAAAGGCGACGTCTTTCGAAGATTTTTGAAAAAATCTTCACCAAAAACTTTTATTATTTCACGATCTTATCAGATTTACTTTTTTCAAACAGTCTCTAAACAACCTTCCGAAGACATCGCAGAAAAGTTTTTCATTATTACGTCTCAACAGGCTGCCCGCACATTCCCTCTTTTCAAGGATTGGCGCGCCGCTGCGACGCAAAACCTTGGTGCGACCTCCGGCACTTTACTTTCGATTACGAAACATTGTGCCTGCATCAGCAATCATTCATAAAATCTTCATGCCACCCGACTGCACGAAACCGCCATCATGGGTGGGCGGGACGCCATGGTATGTGTATAGACGGCGCATGCAGCACGTAACCCCGACCACCCGCCCCACTTCATTCCCGCTTTCACGGCAGGAAGCCGCATTGATCGGTGTCACCGTGATCTGGGGCACGACGTTCCTGATCGTGCATCTGGCGATGCGGTCGTGCGGCCCGCTGTTCTTTGTCGCACTCCGCTTCCTTGCCGCCGGGGGGGCAAGCCTGCTGGTTTTCCATAAATGCATGCGTGCCCTCACCATGCGTGAACTGGGCGCGGGGATTGCAATCGGCATCAGCATCTTCCTGGGTTACAGCCTGCAGACCTATGGCCTGCAAAGCATCACCAGCAGCCAGTCCGCATTCATCACCGCAATGTACGTGCCCATGGTGCCGGTGCTGCAATGGGTCGTGCTGCATCGCATGCCGCATCTGATGAACTGGGTCGGCATTGCCCTTGCCTTTGGCGGGCTTCTCCTGCTGGCGGGACCGGATGCCGGTGGCGGGGCCTTCAGCCGGGGCGAGGCGGCAACCCTGCTGGGAACCGTGGCGATCGCAAGCGAGATCATCCTTATCAGCCGGTTTGCGGCCCAGGTGGACAGCAGGCGTGTCACGGTGGTGCAGCTTCTGGTGGCGGGGATACTGGCCTTTGCCACAATGCCCCTGGGGGGTGAGGCAATCCCCGGCTTTTCATGGGTCTGGCTGGTCTGTAGCGGGGGACTGGGTATTGCCAGCGCCCTGATCCAGTTGACGATGAACTGGGCACAGAAGGCCATTTCACCCACACGCGCCACCGTCATCTATGCGGGGGAGCCTGTCTGGGCCGGTATCATTGGGCGTATCGCGGGTGAACGCCTGCCCCCTCTTGCCCTGCTGGGCGCATTGTTCATCATCGCCGGGGTGATCGTGGGCGAACTGCGGCCACGTGGCAGCAAGGCAGTAAACGACGGATAGGCATCCCTGGGATAAAGAACGGCGAAGAGATCCGGGAAAAGCATCCGCGGACATATCTTTCGGCACCATTGGGGCAATGTTGCCATGAACCTTCCATTGATAACCTTCAGTGGCGTTCGTAGGCCGCTTATTCCCCGATATCGGCCAGCATGACATACGCCGCCGTGCTGGCAGTAAGCTTGATCCCCGTGCAGGCCCTGACCGCTGCCGCATCCCCCGCATCAAGTGCGCGCCCATCGACCGCCACCGCCCCCGACACCACCAGAAGATACAGCGCCCGCCCCGGCACGGTCGCATAAACCGCGCTGTCACCCGCACGCACTGTGGCATCCAGCAGCCGCGCACTTGCCCGGATGGTCAACGGGGCGCCATCGGTAATATCGGATTCCGCCTCCGGGTCATCTTCGGGAAAGCCGGAGGCGAGGATACGAAAACCACCATCTTCGCGCATGGGGCAGGCGGTGCGCACGTCCACAACCGGGCTGCCACCTTCATCATCAGGCAGGAACCAGAACTGGATGAACCCGCCACCGGCCGCACCCGCCCGCCATGCAGGGCCATTGACCCCGTCACCGGCGCCAAGTGCCTGCACGCTGCCCGGTGGCAGGGTGGAGGATACGAAACCGGGGCCGGAAAAATACAGCTCCTGCGCCCCTGTCCATGTCAGGATCTCGGTATTTTCCTCTGCCCCCAGCGCAAAGGTCGCGCCCGGCGCCATGGTTGCGACATTAACCACGCGCAACCGCCCCCAATGCACCCGCCCCGCATCCCCGCAGGTACGAAAGGCAAAGTGACAGCGTAATGTCACCCCGGCATCATGCAGGCATCCGGCCATCCCGGCCTTGCGCACCTCGATCATCATCATTTCCCCGTGCTGGTGGCCTGTGTCGCATGGCCGTGCCTGGCTGGTGGCAAGGGAAAGGCCGTCTCCCACCCGCCACCCAGCGCACGGTAAAGTCGTGCAACCGATGTGGAAACATGCGTCGTCGCCTGCACCAGTTCGCTTTGCGTCGCCAGCAGGGCATTTTGCATCGTCAGCACATTCAGGAAGTCCGACGCCCCCTGCACATACTGCGCCTGCGCCGTATCGACCGCGATCTGGTTTTCCGCCACGGCCTCGGCCAACCGGTCACGCTGGCCCTGGGCTGCGGAAAAATCGGCCATCGCATCGTCAACTTCCTGCCATGCCTTCAGGATGGTCCGCTGCAACATGATGGCCGCTTCCTTCTGCTGCGCCCTGCGCAGGCGCAACTGCCCCGTCAGGCGGCCGCCCTCGAAAATAGGGAAGGTCGCGGTCGGGCCAAAACCATATTGCCGCGACGCCCACGACCCCAGCCCACTGAATTGCAACGCCTGTACATCAAGGCTGCCTGACAGGGTGACACGGGGGAAAAAATCCGCCACGGCCACGCCGATATTGGCGGTGGCGGCATGCAGCCGTTCTTCGGCCATGCGGATGTCCGGCCTGCGATCGACCAGTTCCGAAGGCAGGCCCACCGGCACCGAATCAGGCACCGGCGGAATGGCGGCCGGCGCGCCCAACAGTGCCGTCAGTGCGCCCGGTTCGCGCGCGACAAGGAAACTGAGCGCATTCAGCAGATGGATTTCCTGGCTTTTCAACACCGGCAGGTGTGATTCGAACGTGTGAAGCTGTCCCGTGGAATCAGCCACATCCAGCCGCGTCGCCGCACCCTGGGCATAACGCTGCGTCGTCAGGTCCACACTATGTTTCGCGATGTCGATATTATGTTCGACAATCGCGATCCGCGCCTGCACCCCGCGCAATTCGATATAATCCTGCGCCGTTTCCGCCATCAGCGACACCAGCACATCGCGGCGCATATCCTCGGTCGCATGCATGGCGGCGGTCGCGGCCTCCACCTGTCGGCGGACATGGCCCCAGAAATCCACTTCCCACGATGCATTCATGCCATATTGCGGCAGGTTGAACGACGGATTGCCCACACGGCCGGGCAAGGCGGTGGGGCCAAACCCCTGCGTCCCACTGGCAATGGTGCCCGCGCCCTGCTGTTCCATCACACCCAGCAGGCCAAGCACGCCATTCGTGCTGGCACGTTCGCGGGCATAGGATGCGTTGGCCTGCGCATGGGGGAACTGTGCCGCGCTGGCGATCCTGCGTTCGGCCATGCTCTGCGCAAAGCGGTAGGCGGCGGCACGCAGGTCAAGATTGGCCCGCACGACCTCCGCCTCCAGCGCATTCAGGGTGGGATCATGAAAGATCGACCACCACCGCGCATCCATGCCGGTCTCGGCCACCGCGCTTTGCGCGGGGGGCATGCTCTGGTGCCAGTCGTGGGGGGCGATGTTGCGTGGCTTGTGATAATCCGGCCCCACCGCGCATCCCGCAAGCGCCAGCAGCGCAATGCCACCCGACAGGCGCGCACGCACCCTACAAAGACGGGTCATGAGATTCACTGCCATATGTACCGCTCGTCATGCGCATGTATCCCATCGGGGGCGGAGGCGGTGTTGATCCGTGCTTCCACCGACATGCCGACACGGACCATCGCCGCAAGTGGCTGCCCGGGATCAAAGACCAGCTTGACCGGGATACGTTGTACCACCTTGGTAAAATTGCCGGTGGCGTTATCGGGCTGGATCGGGGCGAAGGCGACGCCCGTGGCGGGGGCAAGACTGTCGACATGCGCGTGGAGCGGGCGTCCGGGGAAGGTATCGACCCAGATGGTCGCCGCCTGTCCGGTACGCACATGCGTCAACTGTGTTTCCTGGAAATTGGCCAGAACATAGGCCGCCTGCGTCGGCACCACCGCCAGCAGCCCCGTGCCCGGATGGACATAGGCCCCCACACGCACGCCACGTTCGCCCACCACCCCCTCCACCGGGGCAGGAATGGTGCAGTACGACAGGTTCAGCGTGGCCTGATGCAGCGCCCCATTCGCCCGCAGCAGATTACCCTGCGCGCGCTGCACCTGCGCCTGCAGGACGGACACCTGCCCCACCGCTGCGTCCACCGCCGCCTGATCGCGCGCCACGGTGGCCTCTGCCTCGCTCTGTCGCGCGTCGGACGACTGGCGCTGTTCCACCGTGCCCGCACCGCCCACCGACAGGTTGCGGTACCGCGCCGCGTTCTGGCGCGCGAATACCAACGCCGCCTGGTCGGCCATGACCGCCGCCCGCGCACCCGCGATGACCGCCTGCTGCCGGCCAAGTTCGGCGTCCAGGTTCGCGACCTCTCCCTGTGCCGCCGCGACATTGCCGCGTGCGACCTCCAGCGCCGCGCGGTAATCGTCATCCTCGATATGGGCCAGCTCCTCGCCAGGGCGGACATGTTCGTTATCCTGCGCCACCACGCGGTCGATACGGCCTGCAACCTTGGGCGCTACGGTCGTGAAATCGGCGGTGACATAGGCATCGTTGGTATATTCATCCACACCGTTGCCATTGACGAGGCGCGTGCCGACATATGCCCCACACGCCAGCACAATGGCCGTCGCACCGGAAATGAGAAGGGGTTTCGTATAGATCATGGCCTGTTCCTGTCATGCCTATCCGGCATGTTGCGATGGAGATGGGGCACGGGGGGGATAGACACGGCGCGGCAGGAGCAGGTTCATCACCGCATAGCCAAGGCACGCCCAGACCAGCAGGAAATAGATATCCACCAACGCCAGCACGAGCGCCTGTTCATGGACATAGGTATGGAACACCTGCAATATGTTGGCCGCCACATGCCCGCCATCTGGCGACGTGGCCGAAAGCTGCCCCGCAATCGGGTCGCCCTGCCCCGACAGGGAAGTCGCATGGGCGCCATGATGGTCAAGCAGCATGGTGGAGTGGTACTGTTCACGCCGCCGCGACAATGTGGAAAACAGGGCGAAGGCCACCGCGTTCGCCAGCCCCTTGAGCAGGTTGACCATGCCGGAGATGAACGGCCCGTCCGCAGGCCCCAGCGCCATTGTCGAAAGCATCAGCGTGGGAATGACGGTCATCGGCTGTCCAAAGACCTGAAGGATCTGGATGGGATAGAAATTGTCACGCACCCAGTCCACCGTCAGCCACGTGCCCAGCCAGCTTGCCAGCGCAAGGCACAGCATCCCCCCCGAAAGGATATAGCGGCAGTCCACCTTGCGACTGTTGCAGATCGCGGCAATCAGCGGCAGCATCAGCAGTTGCGGCAGGGCAACCACCAGTGAAATCGGCGCAGCCTGCACCGGACGGTAGCCGCGCACCGCCTCCAGATACGTGACCGGCACATCCGTCATCAACGCACAGATCGCAAGAATACCGATCAGCGACAGAAGGGATGCCTGGATATTGCGGCTCTGCCAGTACTGGATCTTGAAATAGGGGCTGGGGTGAAAGGCCTCGTTCACCACAAAGACGACAAAGGCCGCCCCACCCCAGAAAGCAAGGTCCGTAATCACGGGGGAGCGGAACCAGTCCAGCCGGTCCCCCTGGTACAGCACGGTCACAAGCGCGCAGATCGCGGGCAACCCCATCAGCAGGCCGAGCCAGTTGAATTTTTCAAACCGTTCAAGGTGCATGGGATCACGCGGCAGGCCATAGGCCATCATCACGCTCGCCACCGCCGCCATGGGCACGATTTCCCAGTACAGCCACCGCCAGCCCATATCCTCGAACCAGAATGCCTCTAGCGGGACACCAAGGTTGGGGCCGAAGGTGGCGCTCATGGCATATCCGGCGATACCAAAGACCCGGATCTGTGGCGGCAGATATTTCAACATGACCGTCATCAGCACCGGCGGCAGGCATCCCCCCGCCAGCCCCTGTGCCGCGCGCAGGATGCACAACGACGTCACATCGGGCATGAACGGTGCGGGAATGGACAGCAGCGCCATCGTCGCGGTCATGAATATGGAAAAGCGATAGATGGAAAACGACATGTAAAACCAGGGCGTAAACGCCATGGCCGCAATATTGAACGCCTCGTAGATGGAGATCACCCACGTACCTTCATCGTGGCCGATATGCATCGCACCACGGATGTCCGACAGCCCGATTTCGGTTACATGTTCATTAAAACCCGCGACATGCACCGCAAGCAGCATGCCAAGACAGCCCACAACCGTACGCATGCCAAACGGCGGGATATAGGACGGCAGGGGTGGGGCGGCATGCACGACAGGCGTGCCATTGCCCGGCACGGTATCCCCCGATGGGGTATCCCCCGGCATGACAGGTGCGCCAGGCAGGGACACGGCGGGCATGGGCAGCACGGACATCGGCCCATGGCCCGCGCCCTTGGAAAATTGTCCGGCTGGTCCTGCGGATAATTCTTCGGGCGATCCCGTGACGGTGGTGGATGGCATGAAGACCTCGCATTGATCGCGGGGTCAATCTATGGGCGGGACTTGGATAAATAAATTGCAATTGCCTCACTCGTTGAGTGCGTCTGGTGCATCTGACACGGGGTGTCCATTTTTCATTTTCAGGCATAATTCGCGCACCGTGCGCCGCAACCACCGATGCAGCGCATCCTTGTCATTGCGCGGATGCCACGCCTGCAACCCCGTCAGCGGCGGCGTATGGAACGGCAGTTCGAATGCCCGCAGGCCGATTTCACGGTGGGGCAGGGTCTCGATCACGATATCAGGCATCAGCATGATCAGGTCATAACCACGCAATGTCTCAATCATCGTGAAAAATGTTGGTACAATCAGCACAATCCGACGCGTAAGCCCACGCGCCGCCAGCATCTCGTCGATTGCGCCGCTATAGCGTTCCTGACGCGAAATGCTGATCTGGTCGAACTGCACAAAGCGTTCAAGCGTCACGGGCTGTTGGAAAATCGGATGGGCCTTGCGCGCGAAACCACGAAAACCGGTTGTAAACAGGCTTTGTGTACGGATTTCCGGCTTGAATGGCAGGGGCGCGCCGATAAACAGGTCGGCATGGCGTTCACGCAGGCTGAGGCTGACATCATCATGGCGGTCATGGGAAATGAAACGCAAGGTGACGCCGGGACACTCATTACGTAATCGTTCCAGAAGGGCCGCCCCCAGCGCACCAAGAAACAGATCATCGGCCTGTATGGTAAAAACCGGGCTGATGCGCGACAGGTCCAGATGCGCGTCATTGCGAAACAGGCCGGTCGCCTGCGCCACGACGGCATGCACCTGCTGTTGCAGTTCCAGCGCGCGTGGCGTGGGTGTCATGCGACGCCCGGCCTGCACGAAAATCGGGTCGTCAAACGCCACGCGAATGCGTGACAGGGTGCGGCTCATGGCTGGGGGGCTGAGGTTCATGCGCCGCGCGGCAGCGGCGACGCTGCCTTCCTCAAGCAGCACATCCAGCGCCACAAGCAGGTTCAGGTCACGATGGTGCATGCAATCCCTTCCGCAAAACCGCGGGCCACCCCATCATGGCGGGCGCGACAGCCCGGCGCGCGACGGCCCCTACATCACCGCACGATGCCGCCGCGCGTTAAGCAGGGTCAAGACCAGCACCACCAGCGCCCCCCCACCCACCGTGAACATCAGCGCAGGCGCAAGCCCCGTGCCAAGGAAAGAGGCAATGCCCGTCTGCAACAGCGCATTGCTTGCCGCGATCAGGTTTCCGCATTGATAGGCAAGGCCGGGAAACGTCGCACGCACCGATGGCGGGGACAGTTCGCTGAGGTAGGCGGGCACAACGCCCCACGCGCCCTGGATGCAGAACTGTATGCATACCGCCCCCACCGTCAGCCATGCCACCGATTGCGGCAGCGTCCACAGCGCCAGCAGTGGCAACGTCAGCGCAACAGCCAACGCGATGCTGTACTGTCGCCCGATACGTTGCGACAGGATGCCAAAGAACATCCCACCCGCGATGGCGGCAATATTGTACAGCACAACAATCAGCGTAATGGAGGGGTGGGGCAATCCGCGTTCCAGCCCAAGGAAGATTTTGGGATACAGATCCTGTGAACCATGGCTCATGAAATTGAAGGCCGCCATCAGCGTCACGGCAAACACGCACAGCGCGAAATGACCCCGGATGACAGGCCACAGGCCCTCAGCCTGCGTCGCATCCGCATGGCCCGCGCGCTGCCGTGCCAGCCATTGCGGGCTTTCGGGCACACGCGCCCAGATATACAGCGCGGAAAACAACGCCCCACCGCCCAGCACGAACAGCCCCCGCCACCCCATGACCGGCAGCAAAAGAAACGCAAGCGAGGCCAGCAGATAGCCCGCCGGATAGCCCGCCTGCAGGATGCCCGACGCCATGCCCCGCCATGAGGCCGGGACGCTTTCCATAATCAGAGAAGTACCAACCCCCCATTCCCCACCCAGGGCGATCCCGAAAAGTGCACGCAGGCACAGAAACGTCGCAAGCGTCGGGGCAAAGGCCGACATGACCTCGATCAGGGAATAGACCATGATCGTGGTGATCATCACGGGCTTGCGCCCGTACCGATCCGCCGCGCGCCCGCATATGAACGCCCCGATGGGCCGGGTCAGCAGTGTCAGCGTCGGGGCAAGCAGCACACTTTCGAGCGAAACATGAAAGCTGCGTGCAACATCATCAAGTGTGAAAAGGACAATGAAGAAATCACACGCATCAAGCATCCATGCCAAAAGCGAGGCAGCCACCACATGACGGGCCGTGGCGATTCCCCCATCACCCAAGCCCCCCGTGATGGCCGGGCCGTCCATATTATTCTTCGTATCCATACCCTGTACCATCACCTTGTACCATCCATATTTTCTGACCGGGACTGTGCCATGCCCTGAGGGGGGCAACCATGCGTCGGGGTCTTCACGAAGGGGCGACCGCCTGAACGATTACGTGACCGGCAAACGATACAGTCACAGGATGGTAACCGGCAATTCCACAATAGATATTTTTTCAAAAAAAACTTTTTATATTAAAGATTTTTTGAAAATATTCCCAAACCTTCCTTCATGACCGTAAAGCTGTCGCCTGAAAGGTCAGGTCCAGTCATTTTCTAAAAATAAATATTTCCGGTAAATATTTTTCCCAAAAACTTTCGAAAAATACTGAATATTTCCATGTTTTTTGTCGATTTATTATCGCAGGCAGCCTGCTAAAGGTTGGCAATGACCTTCAGTCCAACCAGCATGGCGTTGGGAATAACCGAGGTTTCGCCAGGACGCATCATATATTCAAACTCCGGCGTCACCACCAGACCGGGCGTGACGGGAATGCCGTAATATGCCTCCAACACAGCGGAATGGGTCTGCGGTCCATTGACATATGCCCCCATCGGCAGGCCCGCTGCCTGACGCAGGCTCTGGCCATAGGTCAGGCGTGAACTCATCTGGTAATAGGAATACATTACGCCAAAACGGTCATAGGGCCTGTGCGGGATCAGCCCCAGCAGGGAAGCGCCAAAATAGAACTCGTCCGAAAAGGTCGAAATACTTGGTGTATTATGAATATATCCCGCCAACAGATAGCCACCAGCCATCTGATGCTCGCCATGCTTGCGATACACCATCTGGTCCGCCTCGATATAGAATGTATCGCGCGGCTTTTCCTTATGCGCGTGAATATACGCCCGATAGGCCGCCGGAATCGCGCCGATCAGGTCGGGATAGGGTGACGTATCATGACCAAAGCCGAATTTGTAATGGCCCGGCAGATTGCGTGCGCCGAAAAATGGCTCCCATGTCAGCTCAACCGGTGTCTGGACCCCGGTGGTGGTTTCACTCCCCCAGGCCCAGCCGGTATTGTCCTGCACCTTTGGCCCGATCTTGTAGATCCCGGTCCGTAATGTCAGGTCGCGCGTCGGGCGAAACCGCACGGTCCCGCCCCATGATGTCTTGGGATAGACACTCCACCCCGGTGGTTCACGGATGGCCATCGGCGCGGAACACTGCATCATGAAGGTACACAACAATACTGACGTGCCATAGGTATGGGTCAGCGCGATGCGACCGACATTGATGTTGATGCGGTGATGCAGGAAGGATTTTTCGACATACAGGTCCGCCAGACGCGCTGCCGCCGGACCATGGATGCTCCAGACCTCGGTCAGCAGGACATTGCGTTCACCGACATGGTCCCACCCCACCTGCCGCCCCTCACGGTTCATGACGATGCCGTGCAGGAACCAGCCATCAAGCCCGATCAGCCTGCCAAGGTCGAACAACATGCTGACACGCAGGTCATGCACGTAATCAATCCCTTTGGACAGGCCACCGCCCACATTGGCCATGCTCTCGCCCTTGTAGGTCAGTTCGAACGTAAATCCGCGATTGCTCAACCACTCCCGCCATGGCCTGATCTGGGGCACGAGGTTCCCAAAGGACTGTTCCGCAACAAAATACCCCGCACTAAGGTCGCTTTTGCGCAGGGCGTCGTCATTATGGCTCAATAATGCCGAAATACTTTCGGTATTGAACAACGCATCCAGCCGTTCTTCCGCGATGGGCCGCTTGACCTTCCTGGGCGGTGCCGCGGGTGCGGATATATTTGGTATCGTGGGCTGCGTCACGATGGCTGAAGGCGTGACGCGGCGCACGGGTTCCGCCCCATGACCCGCAACGGTCCAGCCATGACAGGCCAGACCCCACGCCACGAGCCAAAAGGGGAATAGCCGCCCGCCGATCCCACGAAAATAAACACGCAACATAGGCATGGTAATATCGCACGCAATACAGGGAGTCCCGTCCATCGCCATGAACGGGCATTACCCCTGACAGGTCAGGGAAACCGGCCATGCGGACCGACAGGACGGGCCGCCTGACATATGCCGCATCCTTTCCCAACAGGAATGGATTCGACTTAAAATTATGATGTAAATTTCATTTTTTACGTTTTCTTTTTATTATTATTTTTGGTGGCCCACCGTATGAAATATGGGCGCCCTTTTCAACTCCCTAAATTTCACAACACTGTATGCGTGGGCAACCGCAGGTAACACCTGTGGAGATGCGCCAAAAGCCCGCAGGGGCGCAGCCCATGCCAGATGAGGGGGACCCTGCCCCCCTACATCCACACCCGTGGGTCGATGGTCCCCTTTGCACCGCATCGTCATTACCGCAGCATACACGTGTACGACCCACAGACCCCGACATCTGAACCTGACAGACGGGACAGCAGAGGGGTTACGCGTCCCACCACATCAATGAGGCGTCAGGATGCGGGTTTGATACATCCCATATTCATCTTGATTCATCACATAAAATCATCAAAGTCCGGCTTAGACACTCCTGATCACTCTATGTGTGTTCTAGAAGAAGGACTGTCCTGTACTGGTTCAGCCTGAAATATGGTGCGTAATTCATCAAGTGTACATAGTCCCGCTTTTCCCGTACAGCCCGGTACGACAGGGAAGCTGACCGAAGGCATGGCGCTTTCAGGATGTGTGCGCAGATCTTCGGGTCTTTGGGATTGAAAGAAAACACGAATATTGGTCCTGCCGGTGTCATTCCCATAAACGGCAAACCCGAGTGCTGAGCCAACAGGAATTTCATCTGCAGCGTACCCTGGCGCACGTATATGGGTGTCCATCAGGCCAAGCAGCGGAGCAATGGTATCGTCATGGCCTACATACAACCGCAACCCCACCCCAGATTCGTCAGACAGGTCACGCAGCAGATATCGGCGCAAATCGCGTGATTGCGGTTCAGCAATGGCAGGTGGTCGCACAATCGTATCGAGCATCGTGGCATGAAGCACGGAGAGTTGGCCAAGCAGATCTGCATCAACCCGTATTTTACCGTCAGGAATCTCCGGCTTACCATCCAGGTACGCCAGCATCAAAGCTTCAGCTATCGAAGATCCCTCGCGAATTGAACCGGACAGATTCAAGCCGTGATTGGATGCATTGGGTTCGACATGAGCCGGCGTAGTGATAAAATTACATAGACCGTTATTGCAACGAACCAGTTGGCCAAGAATATGCAGCACGTCTTGATGCGATGCAAAAGCCTGGGCCGCATCCGGTAGCTGCGGTACGATCGCACGCATGTCGAAGCGGTCGGGATCGGCATCGAGGGGTGAAAAAATCGGATCATGCACCCCTGGTGCAAGATGCATGATTGTAACTGCACAGGCAGGGGCAAAACCATTAGCAAAGGCCTGCGCGCTGGAGATCGTGCGTGGTTCCGAATTGGCGTGGACCGTCAGTATGCCAGGTGCAGGACAGCCTTGGGCTGGAACGACGCCATTTTCATCCAGCCACTGACGCGCAAAGCGCCCATTCGCCCGCATACCGGCAGCACCATGTGGCGTCAGGTCTCCTCCGGCGACCTCCCATCGCGGCCATCCGCCAGCCGGGGATGCGGTCTTTGGTTCCTGACCCGAAAGAGCAGAACGTATCCCATGGCGCATGACCATGATGACCCGTTGCAGATGCAGGCCATCGCGGAACGTGGGATCAATCAGACGTGAGACACAATCTGATGGCGCACTGACAGGATTGCAGCGTACCGGACCACCCGCAGGAAAACCGACACGATATCCGCTCCAGGACGCAGGCTCACCATCAGGGAAATCCGTACTGACAATCTGCGCCCCACTGGCCAGCATTACATCGCGTCGCACGGTATCGCCACTGCGTGCTTCGACCGTGTTGACATCAGCACGTGTGCGCACCAACAGATGGCGACGAACAAGTGTCGTGACCTGACTGGCCGGTCCGTCATTGAGTTCCGTAAAGGCAGCATCAGATGCGTCGGGGGGCGCATTGGTAAATGCAACACGCCCCATCAGGGCTGCATGCCCCTTGAGATAGGGAAGACTGTTACTGCGTTGGTCAAGCAAGAAGACGACCCTACCGCGACTACCCGCCAGGGTCGGCCACCCATGTGCTGCTATAGCGGTTGCAAGTGTCGGTTCATGCCCGCGGACATCATCAGGTGTCAGCAGTTCATCCGGTGCAAAGACGGAACGTATTGTACTGTCGAGCATATCGAACATCAGGGGAGTGAAACGTTCAACTGGTGTGGCGCCTGGAATATCATTTGACTGTTCAATCTCCAGGATTACGAAAACCGGAACATGGCCGGGGTGGGCACGCGACCAGTCGTGAATTTCCTGCAGACATGCCTTGAATGGCTGACAGTTTGCATGTTGGTCAATATCAGGAATATGCATGACCTTGAAACCGGGCTGCCGCATAAGCGCGGCCTCATTCGGGAGCAGGGGCCATTTCTCTTCCGGGTGACCAGGACGGTGCGGGTTAGCAAACCGGCCACCGTGGCTATCGGCATAGACATCCAGTTCAAGCTGGCGCACGCCAAGGTCAAGTTGTGTCGCAAGCGAGGGATGAGCATATTCAAGCAACTGCGCAAGATCGGGCGCACTCTGACGCACCTGCGCAAGAATGCCGGGGTTAACCCCGGCATGGTAGCTGTTGTGTGATCCGATCACCTGCAACTGGTCCAGCCGCAGGGATGTTGGATTGGAAGAAGGGGTAGCCCATGCCATACCGGCTACCGTCACAAAGGACGCAGCCAGCATGGTAATGTACCAGCAGTAGGAACGCATGAGGAATATCTTCATCAGAACTGCCCGGACAGCCCGACGAGATACATCCTCCCCGTCTGCACGAAGGCACCATTGGCCGAACCATCATAGGCAAGGTAGGTCTTTTTCTTGCCCATTGTTTCCCAATATGCCGGCGTATTGAGCAGGTTCTGCATCGCCAGCGTCCCGGTCAGGCCCCAGCCGAATTTGTATTTCACACTGAGATCAAGGCGTCGCGTTGGCTGCAGATAAAAGTCCGGCAGCGACGAGTTCACGCTAAGCAACTGTGTGCCGGTATAATTGTAGTTCAAGTCGAAATGTACCGGACCACGGTTATAGAAAACGCCAACATTATACATCAGCGATGGTGCACGCGGCAGCGCAGTGTCGGGATGCCCAGTAACGTTGCTTTTGGCGTTTGAATGCTGGAGCGTAACATTGCCGTTCACACCAAAGCCGCTCAGCCAGCGGGGCAGAAAATACAAGGGCTGCTGAGCATTGAGTTCAATTCCTTCGAGTATGGCGCTCCCCCCATTCATGGGCATTTGATATTCTGTACCATTGTTCGTATAGGCATTGGTGGGCACATTCCCGCCCAGCGTTGCACTGTTCGATGTGCCTGATACGGATGTGAAGATAAATTTCTGGATCTGCTTATAATAAAGCGACGCAGAAAGCACGCCGGAATGGCGGTTGTAAAGTTCACCTGACAGATCAAAGACATTAGCAGTGGTCGGGCGCAGATTCGGATTGGGCTGCGATACGGAAATAACGCGATTGGTCAATGAATCCAGCGTAAGCGAGGTTGCGCCATTAATGAGCCCGAATGCCGGACGGGTCAGTGAACGACGGACAGAGAAACGTAGGACGCTGTAGTCGGTAGGACGATAATTGATGTTAAGGTAGGGCAGCGGCATGCCATAAGACTGCCGTACCTTGATGAATTCGCCCGTTGCATCATCGCCGTTTGACTTCCAGTGCGACCCATCAAAATCCGTATATTCATAACGGAATCCAGGATGGATATCGACCGGCCCTGCCTGCAAGTTCAACTCCACAAAACCTGCGTAGATCCGCTCTGAACCACGACTTGTATTCGCGTTCCAGTCGTTTTTTGTATAATTTCCGGCGCCGTTCGGATCATTCTGGTATTTGTAAGGGACAGTTGTATTTTTAACCCAGTCACGATCAAGCAGACGGAAATCACCTGCGGCTCCACTGAATGCATTTACATTCCGGCCTGGAATATTCCCGATAACTGGTCCTGCTGCATTATTATAAGCCCAATTTTCACCACCGAAAAATGGCCCATCATACACGAAATTGTTGTCATCGTGGAAATACGGATGGCGCCAAGCCTCACGCTGTGTATCACTAATTTTGAAACCAAATACAACGGATTTCAGGATATCGGAATGGAAGCGATAGGCAGCATCCGCGTGTATCCCAAACATGTCCGCCGTACTCTGGGAGTCACGCCCCTGTGTTTTCCAAAAACGATCAGTATTCTGATTATAAAGCTGTGACATCGCAGCAGATGATGCCATCAGGCGCGGAAGTGTCGTATTTGCGACATCAGACATAAAGGGGCCAGTAACGGTCGTGTTGCCATACATGCTGGCCTCGACCTGATTTGGGCTGGACTGTACGCCATAACTATTGAACACATCGTAATTGATGGTCCAGTCATCGGTGCGTGTAATCCCACCCAGTTTCTGTGTCGTCAGTAATTGTGCCGAATCATCAGTTTCGAAATACTGCCCACGCGTTGCATCCGCAGACTGATATATGCCGTTGGCGTTATAGCTGGGATCCGCGCCGCGCAACGACACCTGATTATCGTTCATCTGAACATTATATTGTCCATACGTACCCAGAAAATAGACTTCCTGGTTATCGCCTTTGTAATTGAGCGACAGCGAACCGCCATACCGTTTGATGGCACTTGAAAAAAGATCGTATTTCAACTGCTGTGTCGAAAGCTGCGACGCCTGATTCAGGCTGGTCACTCCTGCTTGTGACAGCAGGGTAGGGGCGTAAGCCGTATTTGGAGAAACTGCATCAGCCAGAACGTTTTTTGATGAATAATATCCGGTCGCATAAATGCCAAATTGTCCGTCCTTGCCAAAGCGTCGGGCGAATTCCACTTGTGCTGTACCACCCAGATCCTGCGTACCGATCTGTGCAGCCTTGTCATTCAACTGCCCCTGCAGAGTAACTTTCTGGTAAGGACCGGAAAAATCAAAGGCCGTCGGGGTACGGATATCAATGGCACCACCAATGGCATCCCCATCCATGTCAGCAGTCGTACTTTTTGAGACCTTGATCGAAGTAATACCATATGGCGCGAGCATATCGAATGAAATCGCACGTGTGGAAGGATCAGCCGGGGCAATACGCTCGCCGTTTAATGTGTAGGCATTATAGCTGGAATCAAGGCCACGGATCGTCATATACTGTGACTCACCCGTCGCCGCTTGCCCCCCACCCATGTCGCTATAGGCAGATACGCCTGGCAGGCGGGTTAGGATATCCGACAGGTTCGTCTCCGGCGCACGCTCAAGCTGTTCACGTGACATGACGCTTGCCACACCAACACTGCGGCGCTGTTCATCAAGGGCAGCAGCTTCCGTTCCGCTATGTACTGCCCTGACATTGATTCTTTCCGTCTGCCCCGGGGTGAGATTGCCTGCAGTGGCCGTTGCCACGCCAACGGGAACGGAAAGGCCGGACTGTCGTTCCGTTTTTTTATGGTGGGTCCTGACCCTGTCTTGCGGCACCTGTGCCATTGCAGGCGCCACGACCCCAAGGGTCGTCAATGGGATCAGATATTTCGTCAAGGCTTTTCTAAACGATATCATCGAATGGGCCTCTTGAAGGAAAAGATGCGTCATGCTCAGGTTGTATGAAGCTTCTGTTTGGACAAATAATGTCCGGTCTTTCGGGTTCGAATGCTCTGATTCATGCATGTCCAAAAGAAATCATGACTGACCCTTCGCCCCGAACGACTTGATGAATTACTTGTTTCCGTAAGACATCCCTACGACCTGCCTTGAGATGCCGACTGGCTGCAGGAACTGAGTATCCGGGATATGGAACATATACTTGGTGACGAACTGAGTATGTATCTGGGCTATGGGAAGAAACAGTCTGCGCCACCAAAGCAATCGAACCGGCGTAATGGCACTCTTACACTGTAAAAAGCCACAATGGCGCCGACTGGGATTGGACACGGGATTTTCTCCGCATTTACGTGCAGACACAGGATTTTTTCAAAATCCCTGTGCCTGCACAGACGTTCAATGGATGATTACCGCCCCGGTGGGGCGGCAGGATTTGCTTTGGCTGCGACCATGATTTCACGACAAAGGGCAAGGTCATGGGCGGCATCCGGGAATGCATCGGCAAGGGGTGCGCCATTGAGCACCGCCGCGTGAAACGCAATCAGTTCAGCCTGGAACGGGTCCTGGTAATAGGGGCCGAATTCTGTAACCGTGTTGTCTGTACCAACGGTTTCATGGAAGATGACACGACCGGGCAGGTTGCGGATATATGGCGTATCATAACGCAGTTCCATGCGTTGCGTATCACCAATGACCTCCAGCGAGGAATCGAAACGCGCGACATCGTCAATCAGGCATTCATACGATGCGATAAAGGTTCCGTAATCAAACCAGATATTGATTTCGGTTCCCGACGCGCCGATATGCGCCGCGATGACCCGGTGCGGCCGCCCAAGCAACACACGCATCGCAGAAAACGCATGGATGCCAAGACCCGTCAGAACTTCATATCCCCGCAGCAGGTGCGCAGGCGCATCGGTGCCACAGACCGACATGATCGCGTCATGACGCGCCTGCCGTCCCGATGACAGCAGATCAGGTGGAATGTCACCATCCGGCACGGCAACCTGTGCCCATGAATCAAAGAACCATGGTCCTTCGCAGATGATGTCACGCACCCGCACATGACGTATTTTCCTGAACGTTGGCAGCAGGGACTGCGCTTTTGTGAACGCCGGGGCATAACAGCGCATGTAGCCAACCATGCCCACCCTGTCCGATGCCTCGAAATCCTTTTGCAGGCGCGCAAACTGCGTATCCGTCAGGCAGGCCGGTTTTTCGAGGAAGACATGCAGTCCCGCCGCAAATGCCGCACGTGCATGTTCTTCATGGAACTGATCGGGGCTGAGGATCATGACCGCATCAAGCGCGGGATCAGCCAGGAAAGCTTCCACCGAAGTATACGTACGCGGGATTGACCAATGCGCGGCAACCCGGGCCACCACGGTGGGGGACGGATCATAAAGCGACACGACGTCAAAACGGTCCGACAATTGATGAAAGATGGGAAGGTGAATGAGCTGCGCCACTTCTCCTGCGCCCAACAATCCCACAGAAAGCCGTCTTGTCATGATGCCTGCCCCTTCGCGGCCACTTAATTTCCTTAAATTGATTTATTTGAAGAGACCGCCATTTCGCAACGGGAGTTTCATGAAACTATGATGACAGTCAGGCCGACATCCCATGGTTGCAGCCCCGCCGGCACCCTGGCCGCCATTGCGCCTTCATCCCCGTGTCCATACGGACAAACCGGAAAATTTATTGGAACAGTTCTAATAAATTTCATCATATTTTCGCAAAATATTCATTTTACGGCCCATAGGGGAAACAGGCATATTCATTTGGATGGAACCTGACGCAACGGCCTTGTACATGCCCGCCCGCCCCCGGCGTGGGCATCTATATCGCAATGCCTGCCCGGTCACTGGCACAAAACCATGGGCGCAACAGGAGACGGTCATGAAATCCCGTCTTTCCTCCCTCTCTCCCCCAATATAATCTTAATTATGTACTTAATATCCTTGGGAATCGAGCAATCGGGACGTGATGACGGGGAAATACACGGTTTTCCGCCCTTCAAACCCCTCAGGATTCGTTTCGTCCCCATTCGAAACCCATATGCAGATTCGTCATATAGGAAAATGAATGCCGCCAATGACGATAAAAACAGTCTTGTCTGATTTATTCCATTGTGAGTATTAAATGCGCACGGGATCAACAGGATATGTGATGCTCTTTCGCCCCTTGCCGACCGCGCCACCCCGGACATACGCACCCTGTCGCGGCACATCCCCCTTGCATGCACCTTCGTCCCACGCGTCTGTCCATGTGGGGGGACACCGGGGTCGGGTCGGACGCGCCGTGGCGGCAGGGGCGATACTGGCCGCCATGCTCCTGATGTCACCTGTGGCGCGGGCGCGGGATGGGGAATCGGGGAATGGGGAACTGCACCGCGCACGTCAGGCGTTGGGGGAACTCTCAACATCCTATTGGGATGCCGCCCGCGCGGACTGGCGTAACATCCATGCCTGGCAAAGATTCGTCATCATCAGCACACTCAGTGACTATGAACACCTCTCCAACGACCGGGGGTTCCACGCCACGGCGATGCAGGCGCTGGCAAACCGGCGGGGGCTGGACGGCAATGATGATGACCTGTGGGTGGCACAGGCGGATCTGGACATGGCGCGCCTTACCCATATGCCGGCCCTGCTGAGCGATGCACGACGCATTTTCGACATGGTGGCGCACCAGTACTGGGATGCACACTGCCGCGGGGGCGTGTGGTGGGACCATGCCCGGACCTACAAGAACGCCATTACCAACGAACTTTTCCTTGCCACCGCCCTGCGGTTGTACCAGCAGACGCATGACACCACCTATCGCGACTGGGCCAGCAAAAGCTGGGCATGGCTGCGTGACAGCGGCCTGATCAATGCCGCGGGCCTTGTCAATGACGGCCTTGATGCGCACTGCGCCAACAATGGTGGCCCGGCCTACAGCTATAATCAGGGCGTGATCCTCGATGCGCTGGCAGACCTTCCGGCGCTGCGCCATGACCCGCAGGACATGGCGATGGCGGCCCGGATCGCCACCGCTGCGATCGCGGCATCACGCGGCCCGGACGACACCTTTCACGAGGCGCGCGAACCCATGGACATGGATGCATGGATTTTCCGGGGGATTTTCGTGCGTGCGCTCGGCCATCTCGTGCCTGCCCTGCCTGATGGGCCGGAACGCACCACGCTTGCGACATGGCTGATGGAGGAAGGCAACCATGTCTGGGCGACGCGCCGGCCATCCGCGCGTTTCAGCGCGACATGGGCGCCGGGCACGCCGTTCGTGCCTGGCGCGCAGGCCCAGCTTACGGCGGCGGCGCTGTTCCTTGCGACGGTGCAGGACCGCAATGGCACGGATGACACGAAAGCCCACACACAGTGAGGGTCCACCACCTTGCCGCCCTGCCACTGGCATGGATGCTGTTCTGCCCCCCTGCCACCGCGGCGGGCGACAGCCTGACCGTCCTGTGTGCCTCCAGCGGGACGGAACAGGCCCTGTGCCATCATGCGGTTGATGGCTGGTCACGCATGACCGGCACCACGGTCCGTGTCCTCCCCCTTCCCTCGGACTGGGGCGCTGTCCTGCCGCTCTACCGGCAGTTCCTGTCGGCACGGACATCGGTTGCGGATGTGCTTGTGCTGGACGGTACATGGATCGGGGCACTTTCGCCGCTGCTGCTCGATATTCCGCCCGCAGCCGAAGACGCGCGCACACTGCCCCACCCGTTCACCGTGGGGAAACGGCACGTGGCGCTGGCGTGGTATCGCGATATCGGGCTGCTTTTCTACCGTCGCGACCTGCTTGAACACTATGGCCTTGCGGTTCCCACGCGCTGGGATGACCTGCAACGCACCGCCGCCGCGATACAGGATGCGCAACGGCGCGCGGGGAACGCGGCGATGTGGGGGTATGTATGGCAGGGGCGTACGGGCGAAAGCCTTGTCTGCAACGCGCTTGAATGGTTCGGCGCCAATGGGGATGCTCTGGTATCCACCGACGGTACAGTCCATGCTGATACCCCAGCCATGCGCCGGGGCCTTGGCCGCGCCGCCGGATGGGTGGGAACCATCTCCCCCCCTGGCGTGCTGACCTATGACGAGGAAGCCGCGCGTGGCGCCTTTCAGTCCGGGCATGCCGTCTTCATGCGCAACTGGGTCTATGCGTGGGCGCTGCTGAACGACCCGCAAAGCCCGGTTGCGGGCAAGGTGGGCGTGGCGACCCTGCCGCGCGCGGATGGTGCGGGGGATGCCCCGGATCATGCCCCGGATAATGCAACGGGCGTGGACGGTACCGTCTATCTCGGCATTGCGCGCAATTCGGCGCATCCCATACAGGCGCTATCCCTGCTGCGTTACCTGACCAGCGAGGAGGTTGAGCGTCATCAGGCCGTGGCGGGGGCTTATATCCCGGCGCGCATGACGCTGCTGGATGATCCCTCCATCATGGGCGCGATCCCGATCCTGCGCACCCTCCGCCCTGCCCTCGACTCGCCGATCCTGCGCCCCATCGCCGCGACAGGCATCGACTATCCCCGCGTTTCATGGATCGCGGCCAACCAGTTCCAGCAGGCCCTGCGTGGCGTCACGACGCCTGCCGACGCACTGGGGGCGCTGGCATCCGCACTGGGCGGGCTTTCACAACTGGGCCGGTGGGACAGCGCCAACCGACCGACCCTTCCTTCATCGACCATACAGGACCACACACCATGACCATCCGGATCGCAACCGCCCCCGACGCATGGGGGGTCTGGTACGCCAACGACCCACGCCAGACACCTTGGGAACGCTACCTTGACGAGGTCGCGGCCGCTGGTTACGCGTGGACGGAACTCGGCCCATGGGGCTACCTCCCGACAGACCGGGCGCACCTGCTTGATGCGCTGTCCACACGCGGGCTTGGCCTGTGTGGCGCGGCGCTGGTCCATCCCCTCCTTGTGCCCAACGCGCTTGAAACACTGCGCGAACGGATGCGCCCCATATGCGAGACGATGGCCGCCACCGGCACGCCATGGGTGTTGCTGATGGATGATTCCGATACCTATCCCACGCCGGCGGCGCGTATCGCCACGGCGCAGGGATGGGGACACATGATGCATGTCATCACCACGATCGCACGTGAAATCCGCGAAGAATACGGGCTGAACCTGCTGTTTCACCCCCATGTCGGCACCGCCGTAGAAACCGAGGCCGAGATCCTGCGCCTGCTTTCGGACACACCTGCGGAATATGTCGGCCTGTGCTTCGATTTTGGCCACCATGCCTATGCCGGTGCGGATGCGCTGGCCTTCATGCGCCAGCACGCGGCACGCATCCCATATTACCATTTCAAGAACATGGATGGTGAGATCCATGCAAAGGCCATGGCTGAAAGCACACCGTTCATGGAAGTTTTCCAAAATGGCGTGATGTGCGAACTTGACCGTGGTGTCATGGATTTTTCCAAGGTGGTTGAATTCCTGCGCGAACGCGGCTTTGACGGTTTCGCCGTGGTGGAACAGGACATGTACCCCTGCCCCCCTGACAAGCCGCTGCCCGTGGCGCGCCACAACCGCGATGTGCTCAGGCGGCTTGGCCTGTGAAAAACCGGGGTCCCCACCGCAGCATCATCGGCATTGATGTCGGGGCGACAAAAATCGCGGCGGGCCTTGTGGATCTCGCCAGCGGCGATGTCCGCTCGCTGATGCGCATCGCGACGCGGCGTCAGGGGGCGCCATGCGAGATTGTCAATGACATCGCAACCATTGCCGCCGCCGTGCTGAAAACAACCCTCGACGATGTGCTTGACCCGCTGGCGGTGGGCATCGCCGTGCCTGAACTGGTCGATATTTCGGGACATATCCGCAGCACATGGAACTTCCCGCTGCCGGATCTTGTCGCGATGGTCACTGAACGCACGCGCCTGCCGCTCCGGGTGGAAAGCGACGTGCGCGCCGCAGCCTTTGCCGAGGCCCGCTTTGGCGCGGGGCGGGCATGTGACAATTTCGCCTATTTCTCGCTTGGCTCTGGCACCAGCTATACGCTGTGCCTCAACGGGCGTCCCTATACGGGGGCGCATGGGTTCGCCATCCATTTCGCCAGTTCCGACCTTGCCATTCCGACGGCGGACCGCGGGGGGCTGAGCATCGCCACACCAGAGGATTTCGCATCAGGCCTGGGGATGGAGCGGCTGTGGATGGAACGGGGCGGCCCCGCGCTGGGGGACGGTGTGCAGGCGCTGGAAACGCTTGCGGCATCGGGCGACCCGCGCGCACGTGGCGTGATCGAGGACGCGGCCAGCATCGCAGGCCGCCTGATCGCGCAGAGCGTGAACATGCTCGATCCCGAAAAAATCGTGCTGGGCGGGGGCTTGGGCTGTTCGGAGGGGCTGTACCGCCACAGGCTGGAGGAACATATCCGCGCCAACATCTGGGAACGTTCCTGCGCGGACCTGCCGATTGTCATGGCGGGGCTGGG
>NZ_BANE01000121.1 GCF_000964405.1 Novacetimonas hansenii JCM 7643 | reverse complement strand
GGCAACGCCCGCCGCTGCCGCCCCCGCCGCGGGCGCTGCGGCCCCTGCTGCCGCGACCCCGGCCGCCCCGGCTGCTGCCCCCGTCGCCCCGGTTGATGTCAACGCGGTGCTGAGTGCGATGGCCGCGAAGAACCCGGAAAAGCTGAACTGGCAGACCTCCATCGTCGATCTGCTCAAGCTGCTGGGCCTCGACAGCTCCTTTGCCGCGCGCAAGGAACTGGCGGCGGAACTGCATTATACCGGTGACACGAACGACTCGGCCGCGATGAACATCTGGCTGCAGGCGCAGGTGCTGCGCAAGCTGGCGGAAAATGGCGGCAAGGTCTCTCCTGACCTGATGAAGTAATCTTCACGCCCGGCTTTGGGGCGGAACCGGGCGGCCCGCGCTGGCCATCCCGGTTCCGCCTTTTTTACGTACCCCGCCTTATGCCGCGTGCCCTGTCCCGTATGTCCGGCCGGGCCCCCGTCGCGTGCTGTTGCGCCGTTGGGGCCATCGTGCAAGATGGGGACGCCTGCCTGCGGCCTTCCGGATACAGCGCCCATGTCCGACATGTTTTCCCCTGTCCCGAACGCCCCCCTGCACGAGGCCGCCGCCCCGTTCCCCGAGGCGTTCCCCGAGGCGGACGGCCTGGTATGGGCCATCGCGTGCCGTCCCGGTCACAAGCCGGAGAAGCTGGATGCAGGACAGGTCGCGCATGCGCTGGCCGGGGGTGCGCCCCCGCTGCCTGATGCGTGGGTATGGCTGCATTACGATATCGTCCACAGCGCCACGCGCGCCCGCGTGCAGGAGATCCCCTGCCTGCCGGAAGAGGCGCGCGAGGCGTTGGGCAATATCGACCGTGGCACCCGGCTGGAGGTGGAAGGCGACATCGTGTACGGTGCGCTGCCCGGTTTTGACGACAGCATGTCCGAAGATGACAAAAACCTGTCGGCATGGCGGTTTGCGGTGCTGCCGGGCCTGCTGATCACCACCCGCCGCCAGCCGGTGCCGGCGCTGGGGCTGGTGTACCGTTATATGCAGCGGGGCGAGCCGTTTGCCTCCCCTGCGGAGGTGGTGGACCGCACGCTGCTGGAATTCGCGGATACGGTGCGGCGTAACATCGCGCTGCTTGACGATCACCTTGACCGGGCGGAAGACCTGCTGCTGACGCTGGACCAGCATACGGATTTCGGGCGCATCAGCGGCCTGATCGGGCGGGTGCGGCGACGTTCGACCGAACTGCGTCGTGTCATGTCCCCCGTCGACCGCATGTTCCGTAGCGAGGACCTCGAACTGCCCGAATGGGCGGAAGACGACCTGCGTGACCGTTCGCAGCGCCAGATTCACGCGGCCCTTGATGACCTGCTCGCCCTTCAGGACCGTGCGCGCTCGTTGCAGGATGAACTGGCGTCGGGGCAGGCGGAAGAGACGAACCGGCGGCTGTATACCGTGTCCATCGTGACGACGCTGATGCTGCCCGCGACGTTCGTGACCGGTTTCTTTGGCATGAATACCGGTGGCATGTTCCTGGCCGAAGGGCGCGCCGGCACGGTGGAGGCAGGGTGCATCTGCTTTTTGTTCATGGTCATTACGTGGCTGCTGCTCAAATTGATGAAGCTGCTATAGGGCGCGTACCGGGGCGGCCCATCCGGGTCCGCTTGCACAGGGCGGTTTGCACACGGCGTTTTTGCAAAGGGCGCTCTTGCACAGAGGGGGCTTGCGCAGGGGCGGGCTTGCACTGCGCTCCCGGTCATGGGGCACGCAGGGCAGGGCTGACGGCGTTGCATCGGTCCTGTGGGGTGGTGTACAAGGGGGCGCCGCCATTTCATCGCGATGGTGGACCCTTTCCGGCATGCCGGACCATCGCAACAGGATAACAGCGGCCCATGTCATCTTCGCTTCTGGCGGAAAATCCTGCCTGGCCCCTTTCGCGGTCATGTTCGCGGGCGGGGCGGTGGCTTTCGCTGGCGCTGCTGGTGGCGCTGGCGGCCTGCGCGGGTAAACCGCACGAGGCCGCGATGTCGGATGCGCAGATGATGCAGGAAGCCGACGCCTATCGCGCCCGCGCGCGCCAGAACTATACCCCGCCCGGTCCGCCAGAAGATCCGTGGGGGCCGTATATTACCGAGGCGGCGCAGCGTTTCGATGTGCCCGAACTGTGGATACGTGCGGTGATGCAGCGTGAATCCGGCGGGCAGCTTTTCCATAATGGGCAGTTCGTGACGTCGCAGCCCGGTGCAATGGGGCTGATGCAGCTCATGCCCCCCACCTATGACGAGATGCGCCGGCGTTACAACCTTGGGCCGGATGCCTATGAACCGCATGACAACATCATCGCCGGTACTTCGTACCTGCGCCAGATGTATGACATCTATGGCTCGCCGGGGTTCCTTGCGGCCTATAACAGCGGGCCGGGGCGTCTGGATGATTTCCTTGACCGCAGCCATACGCTGCCGCGTGAAACACGCGAATATGTGGCCTTTATCGGCCCGCGCATCGCCGGTGTGTCGCCGGTCAACCGTTCACAGGCCGACCTGATGATCGAGGCCAGGGCGCAGGCCCGCGCGCAGGCCCGCGCGCAGGGTAGCACCCGGCATGGGCGTGGCGGGCGGCAGGTGATCGGCGCGGACCAGCCATTGCAGGTGGCCGAGGCCCCGTCGGCTGAAAGCGCGGCCGTCCGTGCGGCATGGAGCGCGCGCGCCAGAGCAGGGCAGTTGCCGATGTCGGCGGTGGGCGCGCATCCCACCATCGTCATGGATGCCGCCAACTGGGCGGTGCAGGTCGGGGCCTACGGATCGCGCGGACAGGCGTTGCAGGCATTGCAGCATGCCCGCGCCAACGCCGCGCTGCATGGCGCGCGTGAACAGGTTGATTCGGTCACGGCGGGGCGGGGACGTGTCTATCGCGCCCGCCTGCTGGGCCTGTCGCATGCCAGCGCGTTGCAGGCGTGCCAGAAACTGGGCAGTCATGCCTGTCAGGTCATGGGACCGATTTCCGGGTCATGAGGGCACGACGCATGACGCATGACGCATGACGCACGATACATGACGGGATGAAGTGAATGAAATATTTCTACAGGCGTCCGCGATGGTCGTGGACAGGTATTATCGTGCCACTGGTGGGGGTTTTGTCCTTTGCCGGGATTGTCGCATGGTCCACCGCGCGCGCCGCCCTGCCCGCGGGCAGCAATGCGCCGATGTTCGTCGCCCCCGCCGCGCAGGCAGGCAAGGAGTTCAGCTTTCATCTGGCCGACGCGCTGCGTAACGGGCCGGTGGTGGTATATTTCTACCCCGCCGCCTTTACGCGTGGCTGCACCATAGAGGCACATGAATTCGCGGATGCGATGGACAGTTACCACGCACTTGGCGCCAGCGTGATCGGCGTGTCGATGGATGATCTCAAGACACTGGACCGTTTTTCCGTCAGCGAATGCCATGGCCGTTTCCCCGTCGCGTCCGATCCGTCGGGGTCGATTGCGCGGCTGTATGATTCACGCATGCCGGTGGTCCATTACGCCAGCCGCACGTCCTATGTCATCGCCCCCGATGGCAAAATCATCTTTACCTACAGCGCGCTTTCGCCTGACGAACATGTCCGTCGCACACTCGAGGCGATCAGGGCATGGCGCGCGGGACACGCCCCAGCCCCCTGAACACAGGAGATCGTTTGAAACGTCAGGACCAGCAACCGATTGAAACGGCAATGGTTTTTTTGAAGTTTTTTACGGCCCCGTGTAAAGGCGCTGCCTTTTTACAAACAGGCAGCGCCCGGACATCTCGATCATTCCCGAGCAGGCTGTTTGTAAAAACTGTCCCCATATCCCACTGGGATCCTGAAAGTTCTTGGTAAAGATTTTCCGAGACGTCCTGAAAATCGTCGCATTTTCAAAAGGTTAAAGTAACGTCTGGAATTTTCCTTTCCATTATCAAGGGGATGTTTTCAAACAGTTCCAGTAGATTCATGAATAAAAGAGTGTTTGAAAACAAAGCATTGATGAAAAAGAAAAGTTTTTGGGTGCCGCCTTTTGATCGAAATA
>NZ_BANE01000122.1 GCF_000964405.1 Novacetimonas hansenii JCM 7643 | reverse complement strand
CGCGGCTATACCCCGGCCGAATCGGCGGGTGACAAATACCATGCCGTCGCCAAGTTCAATGTCGTCACGGGCGAGCAGAAGAAAGGCCCCGCCGGGCCGCCGTCCTATACATCCGTCTTCTCACGCGAGCTGCTGCGGGTTGCGGAAGCCGACGACCGGATCGTGGCGATCACGGCGGCGATGCCCTCGGGCACGGGACTGGACAAGTTCGCCAAGGCCTTCCCGGAGCGTTTCTTTGACGTCGGCATCGCCGAACAGCATGCCGTGACCTTTGCCGCCGGCCTTGCGACCGAGGGGATGCGCCCGTTCTGCGCGATCTATTCCACCTTCCTGCAGCGCGCCTATGACCAGGTGATGCATGACGTGGTGCTGCAGAACCTGCCGGTGCGTTTCGCCATCGACCGCGCGGGCCTGGTCGGCGCCGATGGCGCGACGCATGCGGGCGCGTTCGACCTGAACTATCTCGGCTGCCTGCCGGGCATCACCATCATGGCGCCGAGCGACGAGCTCGAACTGCTAAACATGACCACCACATCGGCGGCGTTCGACGAAGGGCCGATCGCGCTCCGCTACCCGCGTGGCGGGGGGCTTGGCCTCGACCTGCCGGCGGTGGGACAGGTGATGGAAATCGGGCGCGGGCGCATCGTGCGCGAGATGACGCGCCAGTCCGGGCCGGAGCGTGGCGGGATCGCGATCCTGTCGCTTGGCCCGCGCCTGGCCGAGGCGCTGAAGGCCGCCGACATGCTGGCCGCCCACGGGCTTGCCCCCACGGTGGCCGATGCGCGCTTCGTCAAGCCGCTCGACACCGCCCTGATCGAGCAGCTTGCCCGCAACCATGCCGTGCTGATCACCGTCGAGGAAGGCGCACCAGGGGGCTTTGGCGCCTTCGTCATGATGCACCTCGCCAGAACCGGACTGCTCGACCGTGTCCGGTTCCGGCCCATGGCCCTGCCTGACCGCTTCATCGACCATAACACCCAGACCGCCCAATATCACGAGGCCGGCCTCGATGCGCAGGCGATC
>NZ_BANE01000123.1 GCF_000964405.1 Novacetimonas hansenii JCM 7643 | reverse complement strand
CCAAAAAGCTTCAGAAGACGCCGCATTTTTGAAAAAAGGCGGCACCCAAAAACTTTTCGTTTTTATCAAGGAGTTGTTTTCCAAGACTCTCCGGGCGTCACTACGCCAGATATACAAGACGCGCCGCCTGCCCACGCCGCACCACCACCACCGCATTCTGCCGATATCGCCGGGCAAGGCGCAATGCCGGGGCAAGGCCCATTTTCACCGCATAGAGCGGTTCGGACCATCGGCCCAGTCGCCCTTCGCCGGGGTAATGGGGCACATGGCGCAAATCATGGGCCAGACGCGCCATCATGCGGGTATTCCATCCATCCGTCCGCCGACGCCCACCCGGATTGCACGCACTCAGCATCACGACGGTCCCCCGCCGGGGCAGGCCCGCATCGTCGGGACGTTGTCCCACCCGGACAACCGGCAGGGAGGCGGCATGATAGGTACTGAGGCGATAGGACCGGCAGGTGGCAACAGACGGGGGCAGGATGCCGCTCATGCATCCCCATCCGTCGTTTCGCCAAAGGTGGAATTGCGATGCACCCACGCAGACAGCAGCAGCCCGAACCCAAACATCACCATCAGCATGGCCGACCCGCCATAGGAAATCAGCGGCAGGGGCACGCCCCCCACCGGGATTGCCCCCATCACCATGGACAGGTTAACCGCGCAATAAAGAAAAAAGTTCATGCTGATCCCCAACCCGAGCAGCCGCCCGAACTGGTTGCGGCTGCGGATCGCGATCAGCATTCCGCCCAGGATCATCACCAGCAGCAGCCCGATCACCGCCGCCCCACCGACATACCCCCATTCCTCCGCAATCATGGTGAAGATGAAGTCGGTCTGTTTTTCCGGCAGGAAGTTAAGCTGCCCCTGTGTGCCATGCAGGTATCCCTGCCCCCACATCCCCCCCGACCCCAGCGCGATCTTCGACTGGATAATGTTGTAACCCGCCCCCAGCGGGTCATTCTCAGGATGCAGGAAGGTGATGACCCGCGCCTTCTGGTAATCATGAAGGTGGCTGTAGGCAATCCTGGTCAGGAACGGCAGCGGCGCGGCCAGCAACGCGATCTGCCACAGGCGCATCCCTGCGGCAAAGAACAGGCTGGCCCCCACGGTGGCGATAATGACCGCGGTGCCAAGATTTGGCTCCTTCAGCACCAGCCCCACCGGCACCAGCACAAGCAGCGCGGGTGGTAACAGATAAAGCGGATTGCCAATGTCACGGTAACTGATCTTGTGAAACCAGCTTGCCAGCACCAGCACCAGCGCAATCTTCGCCAGTTCCGAGGGCTGGACCTGCAATCCCCCGATCATCAACCATCGCTCCGCCCCCTTGCCCACATGCCCCATACGCAGCACCGCAACAAGCAGCAGCAGCGATACGCCATAAAGCGGCCATGCCAGACGGACCAGCACCGCCGGGCTCATCAACGCGACCCCCAGCATCATCACCAGCCCGAAGCAGAAACGGATCGTCTGCGGTTCGGCAAACGGGCGTGATGTCCCGCCACCCGCGGAGTACAACGCCCCATACCCCACTGCCGCCAGCAGGCAGATCAGCACGACATAAATCCAGTTGACCTGCCACAGCTTGGCAAGGATCTGGAAATTGGGTTCCGCCCGCAGCAGGCGTTTTTGGAAGTTCATGTCAGTCCCCCGACGGCAGCCATGGCCGTCGCGATAACGTATGCGATGGGCCGCCCCACGCCAATGGCGCGACCGTTATCCCTGATCCACGTCCGCCTGCGCCACTTCCTGGCCCGGCGATTCCTTGTGGTTGACCGGATCGCGCATCAGCGTATCGGTCATGATGTCACGCGCCAGCGGGGCCGCGACCTCCGCCCCTGCATTGCCATGTTCCACCACCACCGCCGCCGCATAACGCGGTGCGTCATAGGGGGCAAAGCAGATGAACAGGGCATGGGGGCGATATTCCCACGGCAGGTTGGCGGAATTGAAATGACCGCTTTCACGCATGGCGCGCGAAACACGGCGCACCTGCGCCGAACCCGTTTTACCCGCCATCTGCACGCCCGGAATGGCCAGACGCGCCTTGGGCGCGGTGCCGCTTTCCTCATTCACGACGGCATACATGCCCTCGCGGATCGCGTTTAGGAAATGATCGGGCATGTTCGCCATCGGCCCGGCATGGTCCAGCCCCGCCATGTCGCCAAGCCTGCCGCCAACCGCGCGCACCAGATGCGGCTGCACGTCGCGTCCACTGGCAATGCGCGAGGCATAGGTGGCAAGCTGGAGTGGCGTGACCTGCATGAAGCCCTGCCCGATGCCGCTGACGATGGTGTCGCCCCCGTTCCAGTGATGGCCATGCGCGCGCCGCCATTGCGGGGTCGGGATCAGCCCCTGACGCACATGCGGCAATTCAATGTCGAGTGGCGCACCAAGCCCGAACTGATGCGATGTCATCGCAATCGGGTCCATGCCCGTGCGACGCGCAACCTCATAGAAAAACACGTCGCAGGAGAATTTGAGCCCCTGTTTCAGCGTCAGTGACCCATGCCCATAGCGCGACCAGCAGTGAAAACGCGTACCGCCGACATCAATATAGCCAGGGCAGTTGATCCGGTCGGTTGGCGACAGCGTGCCCGCACGCAGCGCCGCCATCGCCACCGCAGGCTTGAACGTGGAACCGGGCGGATACAGGCCCGACACCGCCTTGTTAATCAGGGGGGTCTGGCTGTTGTTCGTCCATTCGACCCACTGCGCCTGGCTGACGCCACTATCGAACAGGGACGGATCAAAGGAGGGATTGCTGACCATGGCCAGCACTTCGCCATTGCGGCAGTCCATGACCACCGCGCTTGCGGACTGATCCGCGATCCGACCCAGCACCTGCTGTTGCAGCCCGCTGTCGAGGGTCAAGGCGATCTCGTTCCCCGGCCGCCCCTCGTCACGGTCCAGTTCGGCCATGATGCGGCCAACGGCATTGACCTCCATCTCCACCGAACCGACCTGCCCGCGCAGGCCCTGATCCTGTGTCTGCTCGATCCCTGAACGCCCGACGCGCATGCCCGGCAGCGCAAGTTCGGCATCCCCCGCCACGTCCTTTTCCGACGGCGGAGCCACATACCCCACCACATGCGCCAGAAGCGGGCCAAAGGGATAGACGCGCGTGGTGCCCACATCAATCAGCACGCCCGGCAGCGAAGGCATGTTGAGTTCCAGCCGCGCCATGTCATCCCATGACAGGAAATCGCGCAGCATGATGGGGATGAAGCGTCGCTTATGCCGCAATTCACGCTCGATCCGCGCGGTGTCGCGGGGCTCCAGCGGGACAAGCTGGGAAAAACGCTCCAGCGTGCCGGGCAGGTCATTCGTCTCTTCCGCCAGCAACAGCGCGCGCCAGTTCACCTTGTTCGCCGCGACAGCAATGCCGAAACGATCCGTGATGCGCCCACGCGGCGGCGCAAAAAAGCGTTTGCTTAACCGATTATTTTCCGCCAGCCGTGCATAATGGCTGCCATCACGAACCTGCAGGCCATACAGGCGTTGCGCCAGCGTGCCCAGCACCGCCCCCTGCGCCGCCATCAGCAGCAATGCGCGACGCGTGAAAACACCCCGGGAAGGATTCTTGCCTTCCTCCGGGCGGGTCATCAATCGCGTACCTGTTTTCTTAGTGCGAAACTTCATTCACCCATCCGGGCAGATCGGAAGACGTCTGATCCATAGCCCTGTTCAGGCGCGATTCGCGTCGTTGACGATAAAGTGGTAAGTCCAGACGAATATGACATAAAGCACCGGAAAGCTGCCAAATGCCAAGATGCATTCGAACATGAACGGCAGCGTTTCCACAAGATGCAGCGCAAGGGCCGAGCATAATACCCATTGAAGCGCGGTCGCGAACACCATGACAATGCCAAACACCAGCCACAACACAAAAACGTTCAGCCGCGCCAGGACGTAACGCCCCGACAGCCCCACCCCATGCACCACCAGCATGATAAGCAGCATGACGCCCGGTGGCTCGAAACTCAGCAGATCGACGCACATCCCCAGCCCGAACACCGCCACCGATGGCATCAGCGACGGGCGGAACACCGACCACAGGAAAACCGACACCTGCACGATGGCAGGCATCAGTTCCGCCTGCGCCGGGATATTGAGCGGCGCCGACAGCACCAGCGTCACCAGCAGCACGAACAGGCACGGCAGGCAATGCCGCATCAACAGGTCCGTGCCATGGGCCAACCCGGAACGTGGCTGGATTTCCGGCTTCAGCGATGGTGGGGAAAGCGGTTTCATACATGCACCCCTTCATCCCCGCTTTGGCTGGAACTGCGGCGGAAGGGTCATCGTCCGCCCAAGGGTGGGCAACGGTATGCGCCCCGGCGCATCAGGCGGCACCACCGCATCGGCATAGTTGAATATCCGCAGGATATCGAGGTGTTCCAGACCGGCGGCGGGGATCACCACCGGTGTGCCCGGACGCAGGTAATGGACATGCCCGACCGGAAGGCCGGCAGGCAGGGATTCAATTTCGCCGTTGGTCACGACGCGTTCCCCTTCCACCGGCATATTGTCCTGCGGGTAATAGATGATTTTCGGGGTGCCTGAATTATCCCCCGCCATGATCGCCGCCGCATGGCTGGATTCCAGCGTGACGGGCAGGCGGCTGGAGGAATCAGTAATCAGCAGCACGCGCGCCGAACGCTTGCCCACCTCCGTCACACGCCCCGCAAGGCCCGCGCCATCAAGGGCGATACCGTCCTTGCGCACATTGGTATCTGGATTGATGGACAGCAGCACCGCGCGCGCATACAGCCCGCTGGTGTCGCGCACCACACGCCCGGTGACATAGGACGGGGCCTCGTCAGGAATCCAGTGCAGGTTGGCCTTCAGCGTCGCATTTTCATCCGCCAGCGCGGCAGCCACATCGTACCAGTGCTGCAAATTGGCATTTTCGGTGCGCAGACGGATATTTTCCGCCTCCAGATTGCGGATGTCCTGCAGATTACCCGACAGCTCACGCAGGCGGGCCTGTGGCCATGCCACAAGCCCATAGGCCGGGGCCAGCATGTCGGCCACCTGCATGCGCATATGTTCGATCAGGGGACGGTCCGCCTTGCCAAGCAGGATGACACCACAGGCGACAAGGATAAGGAATGGCAGGACAAGCTTGCCCATCGCCTGACGGGACTGGATGGAAACCGGCATCACCATGATCCTGTCGCCCCCCTGCCCACGCATTGGCCGGACCTATCGAACGTGCCTGAAAGCCGGCCCCCCATCGTCCTGCTTTCCCCTCATTTCATCTTGTGCCCTGCCACCGCACACCATCGGCGGCGTGGCGCAGGTCATCGTCAGTACATGCTTGTCAGCACATTGCGCAACCGCTTCATTTCCTCAAGCGCGCGGCCGGTGCCCATCGCAACACATGACAGCGCGTCTTCGGCCACCGTCACCGGCAGGCCCGTCGCACGGCGCAGCACCTCGTCAAGGCGATATAGCAGCGCGCCGCCACCCGTCAGGACAATGCCCTTGTCCACGATATCAGCGGCCAGTTCGGGCGGCGTGTTTTCCAGCGCCGTTGTCACCGCATCAAGGATCTGGCTGACCGGTTCGGCCAGGCTTTCGGCGATCTGTGCCTGCGACACCACGACTTCGCGCGGCACGCCATTGATCAGGTCACGCCCCTTGACCTCCCGCCACGGCCCGGCATCATCCGGGTCATCGGGGGGAATGGCGGACCCAAGGCCGATCTTGATCTGCTCTGCCGAACTTTCACCGATCAGCAGGTTATGGTTGCGCCGGATGTAGGAGATGATCGCCTCGTCCATCTTGTCGCCGCCCACCCGGACGGAGCGGGCATAGACGATCCCCCCGAGCGAGATGACCGCAACCTCGGTCGTGCCGCCGCCGATATCGACGATCATGCTGCCCGATGGTTCGGTCACAGGCAGGCCCGCACCGATCGCGGCGGCCATCGGTTCCTCGATCAAAAAGACCTTGCGCGCGCCCGCGCTTTCGGCGCTTTCCTGAATCGCGCGGCGTTCCACCGCGGTTGACCCCGACGGGACACATACGATAATCAGCGGGCTGGCAAACATGCGTCGATTATGTACCTTGCGAATGAAATGCTTGATCATTTCTTCCGCAACTTCAAAATCGGCGATGACGCCATCGCGCAGCGGGCGGATGGCCGTAATATTGCCAGGGGTACGGCCAACCATCAGCTTGGCTTCCTCCCCAACGGCCAGAACCTGTTTCTTGCCCCGTACCTCGGCCAGGGCAACGACCGAAGGTTCATTCAGGACGACGCCGCGCCCCTTGACATAAACCAGTGTATTGGCCGTGCCGAGGTCAATCGCCATATCAGCGGACAGCAGACCCAGCACACGAGCAAACATCCAAAACTCCCGACAACAAACCAGCCATGACCCATTCCACAGCTTCAACCCGGCGACACGGCCATGACGCGCCTGTCGCCTGTCGAAAAATCTGGATCAGGTCGAGGACTTACCGGTGCTGACGGATGGGAGCAAGAGGAGACATGGTTTTAATTCGTTAATTTCTGGACGCCAAGGCGCTTTGTTACAAAATGCCCAAATTTTATCACGCAAGACATCCTTATCCTGTGCGACGCACACTACAATATGACAACCTGCCGGATGCGGCAGTTCCGCCGCCCCTGCCCAAGAGATTGAAGAGAATGACCCTTCACGATTTACTGCATCGGCCCCTTGCCATCGCGACCCTTGCCATATCCTGCATGACGATGGCCGCATGCACCGACAATTATGATCCCGGTCAGCGTGCGCTGGCCGGCGGGCTGATCGGCGCAGGGGGCGGCGCGGCGATCGGCGCGCTGGCCGGTGGGGGCGAAGGTGCCGCGATCGGTGCGCTGGCCGGGGCGGGGGGCGGCGCGGCCGTGGGTGCCGCGACCACCCCGCGCAGGCCCCGTTCCTCTGGCGGGCCGCCAAGCTATATCTGTCCCAACGGGACCGTGCTGCCCCCCGGATACTCGCCCCAGAACTGCCCCGGGGCACGTCCATCCGGTTATGGCTACGCCACGCCGTCCTATTCGCAGGGCTATCCGCAGGAAGGATATCCGCAGCAGGAAACCTATCCCCCCGGGGCCTATCCTCAGGGATCGGCCTATCCCCAGAGCGGATATTCGCAACAGGGCGGATATTACCAGCAGTAAGCCTCCCCCTTCCGCGTGGAATATGAAAAAGGGCTTTGCCGCAATGGCAAAGCCCTTTGTTTTATCTACAGGAAAACGATTTTCACCGGGTTTTTCATCGGGCGGCTTCGAGAGGCCCCGCCCGTTCGGGACAATGCGGACACCGGGGACCGTCTGTCGTTTTGCAAAATCTCGAAATCAGGGGGAACCGCCCAATCAGGCCGTCAGTTCGGCAGGCTCCGCACGGTCACGCTTGACCAGCAGCTTGTTCAGCGCATGGACATAGGCGCGCACGGCCGACACCAGGGTATCGGCATCCGCCCCCTGCCCGTCCACCATCTTGCCACCTTCCTCCAGCCGCACGGTGGTGCGGGCCTGCGCGTCGCTACCCTCCGTCACCGCGCCAACGGAATAGAGTTGCAGCGTCGCATCATGGGCGACGATGGCACGAATGGCATTGAACGCCGCATCGACCGGCCCCTGCCCCGCGACGGTCGCATGTTCTTCCTTGCCATCGACCTCCAGCGTCAGTTCGGCCTGCGCCGGGCGGCGCGACCCCGCGGATATGTCCAGCGCGACAAAGCGGATGCGGGCATGATCGCGGACTTCGTCATCGACCAGCGCGACCAGGTCCTCGTCATAAATGACCTTCTTGCGGTCGGCCAGATCCTTGAAACGGTTGAACGCATCATTGAACTGCGCCTCATCCAGCGCGTCGTACCCCATCGCCTTCAGCTTGTCGCGGAAGGCCGCGCGCCCCGAATGCTTGCCCAGCACCAGTGACGAACGCGTCCAGCCAACGCTTTCGGGCGTCATGATCTCATAGGTTGCGGCGTTCTTGAGGATACCGTCCTGATGGATGCCACTTTCATGGGCGAAGGCATTGCGCCCGACGATCGCCTTGTTCGGCTGCACATCGAACCCGGTGATGGTGGACAGCATGCGCGACATCTTCAGCAGTTTTTCGGTCTGGATACCGGTGGTATAGGGCAGGACGTCATGGCGCGTGCGCAGGACCATGACGATTTCCTCCAGCGCGGCATTGCCCGCGCGTTCGCCAATGCCGTTGATCGTGCATTCGATCTGCCGCGCGCCCGCGCGCAGGGCCGCGACCGTGTTCGCCACCCCAAGGCCGAGATCGTTATGATTGTGGGTGGAGAAAATGACCCCGTCCGCCCCCGGCACGCGCGCGCGCAGATCGGCAAAGATGCGCGCCATGTCTTCCGGCGTGGAATATCCCACCGTGTCGGGAATGTTGATCGTCGTGGCCCCGGCCTTGATCGCCGCCTCCACACAACGGCACAGGAAGTCGGGATCGGTGCGTGACCCGTCCTCCGCCGACCATTCGACGTCATCGGTGAACTGGCGCGCGGCCATGTTGCCTGCCTTGATGACCTCCAGAACGGTCTCCGGCTCCATGCGCAGCTTGTATTTCATGTGCAGCGGGGAAGTAGAGATGAAGTTGTGGATGCGCCCGCGTTTCGCCTCGCGGATCGCCTCGCCCGCGCTTGCGATGTCATTCTTGCCGCCACTGCGGGCCAGCGCACAGACAACCGCTGTCTTCACGGTGCGCGCGATCTGCGCCACGCTGTCGAAATCGCCCTTTGACGCGACGGGAAAGCCCGCCTCGATCACATCGACGCCCAGATCGCCCAGCGCCTCGGCCATCCGCAGCTTTTCAGCCATGTTCATGGAAAAACCGGGCGACTGTTCCCCGTCACGCAGGGTCGTGTCGAAAATGATGACACGGTTTTCGTCGATGCGCCCAAAGGACGGATGGTTGATGGTCATTGAAATACCTCGGACATATCCGGATGTGGGACCGGCATTCCACACCGGGCCATGCCGGGCGGGAATGCGTCATTTCGTTTCATGATGACCGCGGGACGCGGCCCGACTTTCCCCTGGGCGCACCGGAACATGCCGGCCCTGATCGCTCAGGGGCGGATAAGTCGTAGAAGACGAAGAAGTCCGGCGTGGTCGCGGGCACGCAGGGACACTGGCGCGTGCGCGCCGGTCAGACCTGCCTGAATGTGCCAGTTCGTTGCCATGGCGGGCACAATACAGCGCAAATGCCCGATTGCAACACATAATGCGCCCTCTGCCGCTTTATCCCGTAACCCGTGTCACCATGGAGGCAGAGGCGAAATACCGGTCGATCGCCTGCACCATGGCGCCCGCCACGACCATCCGGTGCGCCGACTGCCGCAGCGCGGCTTCGTCGAGATGGTTGGACATGAACCCCATTTCCACCAGAACCGACGGAATATCCGCCGATTTCAGCACCACGAAGGAGGCATGCCGCGCCGGATGCGTCAGCAGGCTGATGCGCGGGCGGAAGGAGGACACGATGCTGCTGGCCATGTGTGCCGCGCCATGGCGGGTTTCCTCGGTTACAAGGCTGGCGAGGATTTCCTGCACCTCGGGCGAGGTCGCATGCACCTGCGGGCCGCCAAACCGGTCCGCACTGTTTTCCGATCGCGCGATCGCCGCCGCCTGTGCATCGGATGCGTGCGACGACAGGGTATAGACGCTGGCCCCACGCACAAGGCGGTCATGCAGCGCATCGGCATGCATGGAAATGAACAGGGACGCCTTGTGCGCATGCGCAAGGTCAACACGCCCTTCCAACGGGATAAAGCGGTCATCGGCGCGCGTCATCGCCACGCGGTAACGCCCGCTGCTGACAAGCTGGCGCTCCAGCTCCGCGGCGGCGGCCTCCGCCACGTGTTTTTCATAGGTGCCCGAAACGCCGATCGCCCCCGGGTCCTTTCCGCCATGCCCGGGGTCGAGCATGATCAGCGGACGCGGCGGCTGCGCCCGTCCCACGATGGCCGGACGATGCAGCCCCCCGCCCCCGGCGACATTGGATGCCGCGGCATGGCCGGGGACGTGGGATGGAGCATGAAATACGGGATTATGGGCAGCCGGATGATGCGTGGTGGCGCACATCGCACGGCGCGGGGCGATGACGGCCATGGCGATGCCCGCCAGCAACGCCCGTCGGCGCACCGCCGCGCGCACCGATAGCGGACCTGTCCCCAACCCGCCATTTTCGCATGCCCCGCCAGCGGGCATCGCGACAGGCGCCGTAATGGCGGGCCCTGTGGTTGCCGCAGTCGTGACGACGGGTTTCCCCACGGTGTGCGCGGCGGGAATGTCGCGGGCGTGCATATCGGCGGAAGATACGGTGCGCATGCTGCGATACGGCCTTCATCGGACGGGTCTGGTGTCAGGATCAGGCCACGATATCACCACGACGCGCCCGCGTCAGCGGGATAAACATTCCCAAGGCTTGCAGGAAGCGCGCGGTTGCGCCATGGTGCCTGACAGTGGTGGGCGTGCGACGTCCGAACGTCAGGCCGACGGGAACTTGCCCGTGCCCTGACACGCCGTTCGACGGCGCAAATCCATCCGGCAGCCAGCAGGCGCGCGCCCGCAAGCCTTTTCCGGACCGAATCCATGTCACGGAAATGCCGCTCCAGCGGATCATGCGCGCGACAGAAGGCCACCGCACCGACGCTCCCGATCGACAGGAGGCCAGGTGACACGGACCCGTCGATATTTTTTTCACGAAGGCTCCCTCCCGCCATGGCAGGACCGGGCCTTCCCCAAGATGACCAAGGATGGAGTGATGGCCACGGTGGACATATCCGCCGACGCGACAGGAACATGCATGTCATGGCACGGCTCCACGCCGGGCCACGATGCCACGCATGCCGTCGCCGTCGCGCGTGACGACCACCATGGGGTCACGACCGGATGGGGTCACCCTTTCATTGATGTTGCTGTCCGTTCCCATTCCCGTTCCCGCCGCCTCCCGGGCATTCCCTGGGGCACCGCGCGGGCCGGACGCACGAACCGGACATACCGGAGTTCCCGTTTTAATGACCAAACGCATGCTGATCGACACGACCCACGCGGAAGAAACCCGCGTGGTCGTGATGGATGGTAACAGGCTTGAAGACTACGATGTCGAAGCATCGGCGAAAAAGCAGCTCAAGGGCAATATCTACCTTGCCAAGGTAATCAGGGTCGAACCCAGCCTGCAGGCCGCCTTTGTCGATTACGGCGGCAACCGCCACGGCTTCCTCGCCTTCAGCGAGATTCACCCCGACTATTACCAGATCCCTGTTGCCGACCGTGAAAAGCTGCTGGCGCTTCAGGAAGAAGAGCGCCGCGCCGAAGAAGCCCGCAACGCGCGCGAGGATGACGAAAAGGCCGAAGGCGACGACGGCGCCACGGACGACGCGCCCCCCCGCGAAGGTGACGCCGACGAGGCGGAGCCCGAAACCGTGGGTGGTGAGAACGACACCGGTGACGAGCCCGAGGCCCAGCGCCGCATCGCGCGCTTCCTGCGCAATTACAAGATCCAGGAAGTCATCCGCCGCCGCCAGATCCTGCTGGTCCAGGTGGTCAAGGAAGAACGTGGCAACAAGGGCGCCGCGCTGACGACATATGTCTCGCTTGCGGGGCGTTACTGCGTGCTGATGCCCAATTCGCTGCGTGGCGGCGGGGTATCGCGCAAGATCACGTCGGTGGCCGACCGCCGCCGCCTGCGTGACATCATCTCCGAACTTCAGATCCCCCATGGCATGGCGATGATCGTACGCACCGCCGGCGCACAGCGTCCGCGCGCGGAAATCATGCGCGACTGCGAATACCTGCTGCGCCTGTGGGATGACATCCGCGAACACACCCTTAAATCCGTGGCCCCGGCCCTGATTTATGAGGAAGCAAGCCTGATCAAGCGCGCGATCCGCGACATCTATACCCGCGAAGTGGGTGAGATCATGATCGATGGCGAGGCCGGGTGGAAATCCGCGCGTGAGTTCATGCGCATGCTCATGCCCCAGAACGCGCAGAAGGTACGTCTGTGGCAGGATCACGGACAGACGCTGTTCTCCCACTACCGGGTGGAGGGGCTGCTGGATTCCATGCTGTCGCCATCGGTACAGTTGCGTTCGGGCGGCTATCTCGTCATCAACCAGACCGAAGCACTTGTCGCAATCGACGTGAACTCCGGCCGGGCGACGAAAGAACGCAATATCGAGGAAACGGCCCTGCGCACGAACCTCGAAGCAGCGGACGAAGTGGCGCGGCAGTTGCGCCTGCGTGACCTTGCGGGCCTGATCGTGATCGATTTCATCGACATGGAAAGCCGCAAGCATAATGGCATGGTGGAACGTCGCCTGAAGGAAGCGCTGCGCAATGACCGCGCACGCATTCAGGTTGGCCATATCTCGCATTTCGGCCTGCTGGAAATGTCGCGCCAGAGACTGCGCCCATCCATCGCGGAATCGACCTTCATGCCCTGCCCGCATTGCGAGGGAACGGGCATCATCCGTGGGGTCGAAAGCTCTGCCCTGCATGTCCTGCGCGCGATCGAGGACGAGGGAATGCAGCGTCGCGCGGCAGAAATCGCGGTGCATGTCGCCCCGGAAATCGCGCTCTATATCCTCAATAACAAGCGCGCATGGCTGCATGAGATTGAGGAACGTCACAAGATGCATGTGACGTTCGCCGCCGATTCCACACTGCATGCGGCGGAATCGCGCATCGAACGCACCCGGGCGCAGACCGCACAGTTTGAACCCGCCCCCACCCCGGCCATCACGGCCGAGCCGGAGGCCGCGCGCGCCGATGCGACGGGCGTGCGTGAAATCCCGATCCACAGCGAACCGCCCGCAACCACGGAAGAAGGCGCCCCCACCCCCACGGATGCCAGCCCTGTTGTGGACGAGGATGCGGCATCGGGGACGGATCATCGCCGCCGTCGTCGCCGTCGTCGCCGTCGTGGCGGCACCAACCGCGAAGCCGAGCAGCAGGGTGTGGAAACGGCCGAAACCGAAATCACCGCCCTGCCCGAACCGGTGGTCGAGATCGGGTATAAAGGCCCGACGCCTGCCGATCCGTTTGGCGATGCGATCATCGACATCTTTGACGTGATCGAACAGACGACCACCCTCCCCGCTTCGGCACCTGTCATCGAACCGGAAGCCCCGGTCGTGGTGGTCGAGGATGAAACGGTGGAAGCCCCCGTCACGGAGGAGAAGAAGCCACGCCGTGCGCCACGTCGGCGCACCCGTCGTACGAACCGTCCCATCACGACGACGGGAACGGGCATGAGCGTGGAACCCAGCGTCGAAGCAGAGGCCGAAGCGCCCGTGACAACGGTGGCACCCGCGCAGGCGGATAATGCGGTAGCCGAGGCGCCGGAACCCGTCGCCGAAACCGAGGCACAGCCTGAGCCCGTGGCCGAAGAGGCTGCCGAGGTGAAGCCGCGCCGCCGTCGCACGACAACGCGCAAGGCCACGACCACGACCACCACGCGCAGCCGCGCCAAAAAGGACGAGGCCGTCGAACCGGTGGAAGCCCCGCCCGTGACGGTTGCGCCGGAAGTGGAAAAGGCCGACGAACCGGTAGCAGAGGAAAAGCCCCGCCGTCGGCGCACGGCCACGACCCGCACTGCGGCCGCCAAGGCCCCCGCACGCCGTCGCACCAGCACGGCCAAGGCCGTAAAGGACGACGCGGCGGAGGTTACTGAGGCCACAGCCCCGGTTGTGGAGGAAAAGGCCGAGGAAAAGCCCAAGGCCCGTCGCGTCACGCGTCGCAAGAAGGTGGAGGTGGAGGCCGAACCCGCCGCCACCCCGACGACGGAGGCCGCGCCCACAGCGGAAGAAAAGGCCCCGGCCCGCAAGGCGACCCGGACCCGCCGCAAGAAAGTGGAAACCGCCCCCGCGCCTGAGGCCACACCGGCGGAACCGGTGGATGCCGAAGCCGCCCCCGCCCCAAAGCGGCGTACGGGTTGGTGGAAACGCTGATCCACGCTGCCTTTCCAGGGCATGAGTGATGCAACAGACCCTGCCCCCAGATATGGGGGCAGGGTTTATTGTTTCAGGGACATCTTAAAAAACAGCAGCCCAGACACAGCCTGGAATCACATTCCTTTGGTCCTGTGGCGAGGCTTGCCCATAGCCCCCTGCGGGATATCGCCTTTTTGGCCAATGCGACATCTGGACACTTCCCACCCCTTGCCCTTGCCCTTGCCCTTGCCCTTGCCGGACAGGCTGGGTCGGTTCCTGAGGAACGCGACATAAGAGATTGTTTGAAAACAAATCATTGATAAAAATAAGAAAGGTTTTTGGGTGCCCCTTATTTCAAAAAGGTAGCAGTCTTCTGAAGCTTTTTAGAAAAAGCTTCACCAAAAACTTTTATAATTTCAGTATGTTATTGAGCCTGACTTTTCAAACAGCTTCCAAGAAAGAACAAAACCGTGGAGCTTCATTCGCGACGGCTGATCCTGCGCACATGGGAAGACAGGCACCGGGCCGCCTTTGCGGACATGTCGGCAGATCCCGCGGTCATGGAATACATGCTGCCCATGACACGACAGGCCGCCTATACGACATGGATCGACACCCAGCGCGCGCACCAACACGAACATGGCTTCTGTTTTTGGGCCGTGGAAGATCGTACGGACGGTACATTCGTGGGCACGGTTGGACTGCACCGGGTGGGATATGATGCCCCGTTTACCCCGGCGGTGGAAATTGGCTGGCGCGTGGCGCACCCTTTCTGGGGCCGGGGTTACGCACCAGAGGCCGCAGCCCTCTGCCTGCGTTTCGGGTTTGAAACGCTGCAACTGCCGGAAATCGTCGCAAACACGGCGCCAGATAACCAACGTTCGCGTCACGTCATGGAAAAGCTGGGAATGATGCGTGACCCACAGGATGATTTTTATCATCCGCGCATCGCATTGGGACACCCGTTGCGCCGGCAGGTCCTCTATCGCCTGACCCGCGAACGCTGGACGACAAGGAACATGACGGCACCAGAAGGTACCCAGCAAGAGGCTGCGATCCAACCCACCCGCCCGAAAACAGGGACCTGATTACAAAAACGGAAAACATTCCCGGATGCCGCCCGGGTTCAACACGGCAACATCCTTTTGATGTTTTTGGGAATCCCCCCCCGACATGCCAACAGTTTTCAGCCTGTCGTCAGGGTCCGCGCCACAAGCCGCCCCACACCGGCAAAGACATTGGCGAACTGCGGTTCTGTGGGTGTCCCGCCCCGCGTATAGACGCACATGACGATGGGCATATCGGGGTGGGGCCATGCCACCGCAATGTCGCCTGCCGCATCACGGGCATTGTTCCCGGTCTTATCCCCCACCACCCAGTTCGCGGGCAATCCCGCACGCAGACGGTTCTTCCCGGTCTGGCACCCGATCAGCCAACGCGTCAGAAGCGCACGCGACGACGGCGACAGCACCGCCCCCAGCACAAGCCCCTGCATGATTCCCGCCATTGCAGCAGGGGTCGTCGTATCACGCACCCCACCGGCAGGCGTGCGATTCAGGAAGGGTTCCGGGTCATCAAGCCGCGTTGTCCCATCGCCCATCGCCCGCCAGAACGCCGTCAATGCAGGCGGCCCACCAATACGCGACAGCAGGAGCGTGGCGCAGCTATTATCGCTCTGCTCCACCGCGCCTTTGCACATGTCTTCCACGGACATACCCGCATGTCCCTGCGCCAGCGCGGCCTTTGCCACCGGGGCATACCAGTCCTGAATATCTGCGCCGGTCAGGGGAATGACACGGTCCAGCCCATCACGCCCCTGATCCACATGCGACAGCACACATGCGACAAGCGACGCCTTGAACGTACTGCACATGACAAAACGTTCGTCTGCCCGCCACAGCAGTTTCCGCCCGGTTACGATATTATGGGCATAAACCCCGACATGGCCGCCCGTGGCACGTTCATAACCGGACAGGACAGCAGGAACCGCCGCATCGGCATGGGCATGGGCTGGCGACAGTATGAAAGCCGATCCGCATGCCATGAAATCACGACGTCGCATATGTTTCCCACTTCATCCCGATGCGCATTCCAGACTGGCTGCGAACACACTTTTGCCATCCCCAGAAAAGTCCCTGGGTGTTATTTTTTCAACCGAAGACCGCCTTTTGACGCTTTGTGCAACGACAGTCCCCGAAGCTTTTCGGGATGAGTGCCTTTCCCCCCTTACGCAGGTGCATCAGGCAATGCCGGGGCGGTTTCCCAGCCAAGGCCGACGATGACAGCACTGCGGCGGCCCATTCCATCCATGCGCAGGACGATGACGTTCTGTTCCTCCAGATAGGTCAACTGCCGCCGCGCCCGACCCAGCGAGTGGGTGCCATAGGCACGCGCGATCGTTGCATCCGATGGGCAGGGCAGTTTTTCCAGCGCACTACGGGCAATCAGCAGGAAAATCCCCTGCACGTCCTCAGGCAGGGCCGAGGCCATCTGTTCAGCCTGCTTCCACACATCTGTCTGTGCCGTGCGGGCGTCGACACCGGCGCGTGCGGTGGCCAGTGCGCGGCGAAAACGCGGCATGTCCAACGCCTGCCGCCCCATCCCCTCGATCCGGCAACGGACAAGGAAATCCTGATACAGCACATGGACCGGCCGGAATCCGGCCTCCTCATCTTGCAAGATATCAGCAAGAATCGCGGCGAAACGCTGTTTCTGCTCCACGGGATCGATATCGGGCGGGGCTTCGACCTCGACCTCTGCCTCGGCACGGGCGACATCGGCATGCGCCGCAAGCTGGGCCAGAATATCGGGCGGCGGGGTGGCAGGACGCGGCGCACGCACAGGCAGTTCACGTTCGGGAACGGGTGTCAGGATCAGTTCGCGGATTTCTTCCGTCGGGGCGGTTGGCTCGAACGGCATCAGCGCAGGCCCGGCGGAACGGCTTTCGGTTTCCACCGCCCCGATCCGCACGGCAAGGGGGCGACGGCTGATGGCGGGGCCGAGGGCAACGAAACAGCCACGTTCCAGATCACGGAAGCTTTCGGCCTGCCTGCGCTCCATGCCCAGCAGGTCGGCCGCACGCATCATGTCGATATCGAGAAAGGTCCGCCCCATCAGGAAGTTGGAGGCTTCGGCCGCAACATTCTTCGCCAGCTTCGCCAGGCGCTGCGTCGCGATGATACCCGCCAGCCCACGCTTGCGCCCACGGCACATCAGGTTGGTCATCGCACCCAGCGATGCCCGCCGCGCCTCGTCCGAAACCTCGCCCGCGGCGGCGGGGGCGAACATCTGCGCCTCATCGACCACGACAACCACAGGATACCAGTATTCGCGCGGCACTTCGAACATGCCCCCCAGAAAGGCCGCGGCACGACGCATCTGCACCTCTGCGTCCACGCCTTCCAGATTCAGCACGACAGAGGCACGATGCACGCGCATGCGCTCGCCCGCCGCCTGCAACGCGGCCTCGGTATGTTCGGCGGCGTCGATGACCAGATGACCATAATGCTCTGCCAGGCTTACGAAATCGCCTTCGGGGTCAATGATCGCCTGCTGCACCAGGCGGGCGGACTGTTCCAGCAGCCGACGCAGCAGGTGTGACTTGCCCGACCCCGAATTGCCCTGCACCAGCAGGCGCGTGGACAGCAGTTCCGCAAGGTCCATCGTGACGGGGGCGTCCCCTGCGGTGGCCCCCCGTCGTTCCCCAATCGTGATCGCTACCGTCATGGGGCTGACGGATACAGCCCCTTGGGGGTGTCGCGCAACCATTGCACCGCACCGGCCGCAGCCCAACGCCCCATCGCAACACAGGCCTGCAACAGGTAGCCACCGGTCGGTGCCTCCCAGTCCACCATTTCGCCTGCGACAAACACACCGGGCAGCTTGCGCAGCATCAGGCGCGTATCCACATCGTCCCAGCGCACGCCACCCGCCACCGAAATCGCGCGGTCGATAGCGTCCGTCCCCTCCACCACCAGCGGCACATCCTTGAGCAGCATCGCCAGCGCCCGTGGTTCGCGCGGCAGGTTGACGCCCCCGCCCTCACGCAGCAGCGCGAGCATGACGGGCGACAGGCGCACCCCCTTGCGCAGCAGGTTCGACACGCTTTCCCGTCCCCGCACGCGGGCAAGGCGCTGCGTCACCTGTGCGATATCCATGTCGGGGCGCAGGTCGATATGGATGCGCACCTGCCCCTGCTGGCGCGCAAGTGCATCGCGGATGGGCGCGGACAGGGCATAGACGACGCCCCCCTCGATCCCGTTTCGGGTGACAACGGCCTCCCCCCGTGCGTGGGTTTCGCCGATCCGCATGGCAATCCCATGCAGCGGCGCACCTTCGAAACGTGCGCGCATCAGATCGGACCAGCCGATGCGAAAACCACAATTGGCGGGCCGGAATGGCGCGACCGCCACGCCACGCGATGCCACGATATCACTCCACACCCCATTGGCACCCAGCCGCGCCCAGCTTGCCCCGCCTGTCGCCAGCACCAGCGCATCGGCGCGCAATGCAACCTCCGCCCCATCCGGCCCCGCCACACGGACCTGCCCCGCCGCGTCCCAGCCCAGCCAGCGATGCCGCGTCATGATCCGCACCCCCGCCCCCTCCAGCCGTGCAACCCACGCCCGCAACAGGGGCGATGCCTTCATCGCCACGGGAAAGATCCGGCCACTGCTGCCGACATAACAGGGCTGTCCCAATTCCCGCGCCCAGTCGCACATGTCATCGGGACCAAAAGCCGCAAGGGCTTCGGCAAGGAGGGGCCGCGCCGCGCCATAGCGCGCCATGAACCGCGCCATCGGTTCGGAATGCGTCAGGTTCAGGCCACCACGGCCGGCCATCATGAATTTGCGCCCCACGGTGGGACATTGTTCAAGCACACGCACACGACATCGCGCCGCCGACAGGACTTCCGCCGCGGCCAGCCCCGCCGGGCCGCCGCCGATCACAATGACCTCTGCCCCGTCCCCCCTATCATCGCCACCACCAGGCACACCGGGTCCAGCCATCAGATGATATAGTCAAGCGGCGGCAGCATCTGGTCCATGGTAAAGGCAGGAAGCGACGAATGCCGTGTACCAACCGAACGCGCGGGATTGCCGACAACGGTGGTATAGGGGGCGACGGATTCCAGCACGATCGACCCCGCGCCGATCTTTGCCCCTTCGCCAATTTCGATATTGCCCAGAATCTTGGCCCCCGCCCCGATCAGGACACCACGGCGCACCTTGGGGTGGCGGTCCCCCACATTCTTACCGGTTCCCCCCAGCGTCACCCCCTGCAACAGGGACACATCGTCCTCCAGCACCGAGGTTTCGCCAATGACGATGCCCGTACCATGATCGAACAGGATACGCCGCCCCAGCCGCGCGGCAGGGTGGATATCCACCGCGAACAGTTCCGAACACCGGCTTTGCAGATGCAGCGCAAGATATTCACGCCCGTTGTTCCACAGCCAGTGCGCGACGCGATGGCTCTGCACCGCATGATATCCCTTAAAGAACAGGAAGGGCGTCGCGTAATTGCCGGTCGCGGGGTCACGTTCGCGAATCGCGACAAGGTCCGCCGCCGCTGCCGCAACGATATCAGGGTCCGCCTCAAACACTTCCGTCACCAGTTCGGACAACGCATCATCCGCCACCGCCCGATCGCCCAGCTTGCGCCCGATCAACGCCGCCAGCGCCGCGCCAAAGGTGACGTGGTTGCGTATCCCGGTGGCAAGCAGCCCCTTCACCAGCGGGTCGCAGCACCCGCAGGCCGGCTCCACGATTTCATGCCACAGGGCATCGACATCAATACCTGACAGCGTGGGTGGCAGGACCGGCGGCCGACGCTGTTCGGTCATCGAAGGGGCGGAAGGCTGACGTTCAGACATGTCGGGGCATCCGTTCAGAAAAGGCGAAAGGACATCATCATCGCGCAATCATAGCGCACCTGGCAGGCATGGTGCCACCACGCCCCTTACAGGCCCATGGCATGGCGTGCGAATGCCCGGCGCAGCGGGGTAATGCGGTTCACCCCCGCCAGCCCGACATCCCGCGCCAGGCGCAGCACGGGATTATCATTGCCAAACAGCCGTTCCAGCACGTCCGTCGCCGCCAGCATCAGCATATTGGCCGGACGGCAGCGCGCCTGATAATCCCGCAGGACGGACGGATCGCCCACATCCCCGCCATGCGCATGCACGCCCGCCAGGATATCCGACAGCGCAATCACGTCGCGAAAGCCAAGATTGAGCCCCTGCCCCGCAATGGGATGGATCCCATGCGCCGAATCCCCCACAAGCACGAGGCGCGTATCGATATAACGCTGCGCATACTGTGCCGACAGCGGATAGACCCAGCGCCGTCCCACCGGCGTCACCGCCCCCAGCCAGTCGCCCATGCGCCGGTGGATTTCATGGGTGAAGGCATCAGCAGGCAGTTCGGCAAGCCGATGGGCCAGTTTTTCCCCATCCGTCCAGACCAGCGCGGACAGGTTGGGATGTTCCGCCGTCCCGGCCATGGGCAATTGCGCAAAAGGACCGGCAGGCAGGAAATGTTCCAGCGCACGGCCTTCGTGCGGGCGTTCATGGGCCACGGCACACACGATCCCGCACTGGTGATACGGCAGGCGCGTCACCACGATCCCCGCCTGCGTGCGCAGCGGACTGCGCCGTCCCTCGGCCGCAACCACAAGGCGGGCGGAAATCGTGCGTCCACTGCGCGTGGTGATGACCGCGCCATCGGCCTTACGCACGACCGTGGCCTCGTCCGGGGCAAGGACACTTACCCCCGGCGTCGCGTGCAACGTGGCGTTCAGCGCGACACGCAGGGCACGCGCCTCGATCATGGACCCGAATGGCTCGGACGCGTCCTCACGCCCGAATTCAAGGAATAATGGTGAAGGTCGCTGCCCCGGCCGGCCATCGGTCACGCGAATTTCGCGAATGTCGCATGATGGCATCGGCAGGTTCCGCCACACGCCCGCCGCCTCCAGCAGGCGGCGCGACCCCGCCGCAATGGCATAGGCACGACCGTCAAAGGCGGGATGTTCCATCGGCGGCAGGGCCGCACGGTCGATGATGACCACGCGCATCCCCTCCACCGCGAGGCGACACGCAAGGGTCGCGCCCACGGGGCCAGCCCCCACGATGCAGACATCCACCTCCATCGCGGCCGCCGGGGGGGACGGGGGGGCTGTCATGTGTTCGCTCATGGTCTTCCTGTATCCTGATCGTGGCCACCGTGGGGGAACCCCGGACCCTGCCGGGGTGTTCACGCGCTGTGCCCCGCAGATATGGCATGCAACGCACCCTCTGTCCAAACGACACGCACCGACAGGTGACGTAATCGGATGACACGATGCGCACACTCGCGATATAGGATAGGACCGGATGCACGAACGATATACTGGCCCCCGATATAATACTGCCCCCGTCCGCAACGACAGGAATGGAGATACGGTGCGATGAAGCTTGTTACAGCCATCATCAAGCCTTTCAAGCTCGACGACGTGCGCGAGGCCCTGACCCCGTTGGGAATCCAGGGTCTTACGGTATCGGAGGTCAAAGGATTCGGGCGCCAGAAAGGCCAGACCGAAATCTATCGCGGCGCGGAATACCATGTCAGCTTCCTGCCCAAGATCAAGATCGAGGTCGCGGTGCCCGATGACCTTGTGGAACAGACCATCGAAACCATCGTGCAGGCCGCCCATACCGGCAAGATCGGCGACGGCAAGATTTTCATTACCCCCCTTGAAAGCGTGGTACGCATCCGCACCCGTGAAACTGGCGACAGCGCGCTATAGCGCCTGCCCGGCGCGGTCGTATCACCCACCGTTTTCATCATCGCCCTGGTTTCATCATCGCCTTGGCGCATCATATCGGAGGACTGTTTTTTCATGATTCTTTCCCGCCGCACCTACCTGACCGCAGCCATGGCCCTGAGCCTGCCTGCTGCAATGGCGCTCTCCCCCGCCACCGGCCATGCCCGCGAGACGTCAAAGGCCTGCCACCAGAAATTCGTGGCCGCCCGCACCGCCGGCACCCTGAACGGGCAGACCTATAAGGCGTTCAAGACCGCACAGTGCGACGACGCCGTCACCCCGGCCACGACCGCGGCACCGGCCACCCCCGCCGCAGCCACCACGGCCCCTGCCGAAGCCCCCAAGCCCGCGACGACAGCACAGGCAACGCCCGCAGCCACCGCCCCGGTCGCGACGAACGCCACCCTGCCCAGCGCGGTTTCAGCCAAATACGCCAAGGAAACGGCAGGCAAGGCCCGCCTGCATACCTGCCTTGACCAGTACAACGCGAACAAATCGACCAATGCCAATGGCGGCCTGCGCTGGATCGAACGCGGTGGCGGGTATTACAGCGTGTGCAATGCCCACCTGAAGGGCTGATCGACACACGCCCCCGTTTCCCGTCCCCGGGGAACGGGGGCTGCCAGTCGCCACATCACACAAGGGGCCTGCACAGAGGCGCCAGGGACGCGGTTTAAAAAATCAGAGCCGGCATCCCACTGAATGATAAAAGTTTTTCGGTGCCACCTTTCTTGAAATAAGGCGGTGCCTTCTGAAGCTTTTTGAAAAAAGCTTCACCAGAAACTTTCATCATTTTCCGATCTTATCGGACTTACCCTTTCAAACAGTCTTTTGGGGATATCTGGTATTTCGGAGGTTTTTAAAAATCTCCACCAGCCATATGAGGCTTCGTACCAGGGTGCCGCCCCTATGGCCGCGTGCCGGATGCGGGATGGGGCGCATGACGTGGCGCCACCGGCATCATGACGGGATCAGACGCCAGACGGGCAGGTACGGGCGTATGCAGCGCGGGCCTGACAAACGCCTGTCCCGTCGCATATGAAATCCAGACCCGGTGCGTCGCAAACCAGTCCGATCCAAGCAGCATCTCCAGCCCTTCGCGCAGGGGGGCCACCGTCATGACGGTATTGCGTTCCAGTTCATGACCGATCTGCAGGCTGCTGAAGCGATGCCAGTGATAGACATCCTCATGCCCGTCAATCCCGCTGGTAATCCCGCCGGGATCGGTCTCAAGCTGTTGTGCGGGCACGCCAAGGCGGGCCGCCACATGGGGCGAGACAATACGGGAGCGCGCACCACTGTCGAGCAGCGCCATCACCGGTTGCCCGTTGATACGCACATTCAGCATAAACCGGTTTTCCTGCCGTTGCAGCGGCAGGGTGTCATACCATCCCGCCCAGGCCGGGGGCTGTGCGCAGGCCAGCGAGGCCGCATGCACCTCCCACAGGCCAAGCTGCCCATTGGGGACATCCATGTCGAGGTCGAAGCGCGACAGGATATCCCCGCCAAGCAGCCCCCCCACAGGGGGCGTAATCATCGGCTGTCCCGGCAGGATACCCACCGGGGCGGACATGACGCCAAAATCAATCCCGCCAATGCGCAGGTCCGGCATGATGGCATTGGGCGTGGCGTGTGCGGTGCCACCTGTCCCATGGACCACCGTCTGCTGATCCGGATCGAGGGCAAGGCGCAGGCGATGCACCATTTCCGGTGTCAGCAACCCACCATCGGACCCTGTATCCACCAGCAGGCTGAGGTCACGCCCGGCCACCTGCGCCACAATCGACAGATACCCGCCATCATTACGCAACGGCACCTGCGCGACATGACGACGCGAACACAGTTGCGCCGCATCCTGTGCATGGGCATGACGGACCGGCGGCACCTGCGCGCAGGCGAGCAGCACGGACAGACCGGCCACGACACCACATACCGGACGGAAATGGCGGGGGATGGCCATCGTTACAGCCGGTCGGCAAACGAATCCGTCGCATCCAGCAGGGCGGCCATGATCCCCTCTTCCGACATGGCGTGCCCCGCCGCATCAACCAGCCGGAACGTCGCCTCCGGCCATGCACGGTGCAGATCCCATGCCGTGCGCATGGGCGTGGCCACGTCATAGCGGCCCTGCACGATCACAGTGGGAATATGGCGGATCAACCCGACATCGCGAATCAACTGCCCCTCCTCCAGCCAGCCGCCATGGACAAAATAATGATTCTCGATACGTGAAAATGCGAGGGCATAGCGGATGTCAGCATGCTGCGCCGCGATGTCAGGCACCGGCAAAAGCGTAAGCGTCTCCCCCTCCCACAGGCTCCACGCCAGGGCGGCACGGTCACGTTCCTCCCCTTCCGGGCCGGTCAGACGCCTGCGATAGGCCGCGATCAGGTCATCGCGTTCGTCAGGCGGGATGGGGGCGATGAACCGTTCCCACCTGTCGGGAAACAGCCATGACGCGCCTTCCTGATAATACCACAGCAGTTCAGCCCGCCGCAGGGTAAAGATCCCACGCAGCACAAGCGCACTGACCCGGTCGGGATGCGTCTGCGCATAGGCCAGCGCCAATGTCGATCCCCACGACCCGCCGAATACCATCCATGCGGGCGTACCCGTCATTTCACGCAGGCGTTCGATATCGCCCACCAGATGCCATGTCGTGTTGTTATCCAGCGCGGCATGCGGTTTCGAACGGCCACACCCACGCTGATCGAACAGCAAGATGCGATAGCGCGCGGGATCGAACATCCGCCGTTGCAACGCGGAACATCCCCCCCCCGGTCCCCCATGGAGGAACACGACGGGTATGCCATCGGGATTGCCGCACAATTCCCAATAAACCCGATGCCCATCCCCGGTATCAAGATATCCGTGGTCATAGGGTTCGATCGGGGGATAGGGCTGTCTGGGAAGCTGGTTCATGACGATCAAAAACTCCGGTTTCCTGCTGGGATATCCTTATCCCTCATCTGCGCACGGACAAGGCTTTTGCGGACAAGGCTTTCGCGGACAGGGCTGTGCCCCATTATTTCCCCATCCCCCATCCGGGCCGCAACGGGGACACCCGATCACACCCGATACCGCCAGCCGGGCATATGAAACGCCACGCCGGGGGATACCAACCGGCCATCATGCTGCGACAGCCCCCTCATGCCCCGGCGCGCGGGTGCGCGCGTGTCCATACGTCCAGCAGGCGCGATTCATCGGCCAGGGTATAACGCTGCGTCGTGGACAGGCTGGCATGGCCCAGCAATTCCTGAATCACACGCAGGTCCGCCCCCCCTTCCATCAGGTGCGTTGCAAATGAATGACGCAGCGCGTGCGGGGTTGCATGGTCCGGCAGGCCCGCCATATGCCGCCACGTCCGCATCGCGCGCTGCGCCACGGCTGCCTGCAGTCGGCCACCGCGCACACCGGGGAACAGTGGCGCCCCGGCAACCGGCGCGGGATGATGGCGTCGCCATTCACGCAGAGCGCGGCCCACGACCGGCAGAAGGGGCACCATACGTTCCTTGCCCCCCTTGCCCATGATCCGCAGCACACCTTCGTCCGCGCCCCCACCAAGCGCCATAGCGCGGTCAAGATCCGCCACATCAAGCGACAGTGCCTCTGAAATACGCAAACCACAGCCATATAGCAGCAGGAACAGCGCACCGTCGCGCATGCGGGCCATGGGGGTATGCGCGATTTCGCCCACGCCCTGCGGCACCTCCAGCGCGTCTTCATGGCTCAGGGGACGGGGCAGTGTTTTCTTTACACGCGGGGCCGCCAGCAGCGCAGGCGCGGGGTTGTCCACCCCATGATGCCGCGCAAGGTAGCGAAAGAACGAACGCAGGGCCGAAACCCGTCGCGCCCGCGTTCGGGCCGCGCGGTCGCGGGTCGTGACACGATGGCCCGGTCGCGGGCGCAACGCCTGGTCATGTTCAAACGCCAGCCATGCCCGCAGGTCCGCAAGGCTGAGTGCATCAAGTGCCGCGACATCAACCTCCCCGCCCAGATGGCCGCCAAGGAAATCGAGGAAGCGGTGCAGGTCCCCGCGATAGGCCTCGGTCGTGCGGGGGGAGGCACGGCGTTCATCGGCCATCCAGTCCAGAAAACATGCGCATGCCTGCATGGCCATCATGGCGCGTCGTCCCCTTTATGCCCGGTCTTTTATGCCCAGCCTGTTATGTCTGGCTGTACACCGCGTTCATGATCCCATGTGCCCCCCCATGCAACAGCAGGCAAGACATCCGCCCGCCACGACGCTAGAAAACGTTCATGCCGCGTCGTAACCACATGCCCGACCTGCTGGAGTCGCAACCGGACTCGCCTGCCGCCTCCGCCGATGCGCGTCCTGATCCTGCCCATGACACGCCCCGTGACACGCCCCATGACGGAGCACGCGACAGGACACGGGATGGGGCACGAGACGGGGCACAGAACGCGCCACAACGGGTGCGCGTCATGCTGCCGCTGCCATTCGCTGGTGCGCTGGATTACCGCATGCCCCCGGCGGGCACACTGCATCCCGGGGATATCGTGACAGTCCCCCTGGGCCGACGCACCGAAACCGGCGTGGTGTGGGACACACATCTGCGCCTGCCCCCCGAATTCATGCCGCCGCCCATGCCCACCGTCGCCACCGGCCGCCTGCGCGCCGTCAGCGCACGGCTGGACCTGCCCCCCCTGCCGGCCGCCCTGCGCCAGTTCATCGACTGGGTCGCGGCCTATACGCTATCACCGCCGGGCATGGTGCTGGCCATGGCGTTACGGGCCAATGCCATGGCCGCCGCCCCGCGTCCAGCCGCCGGATGGGCGGTCACGGACACGCTCCCCCCTGACCTGCGCCTGACCCCCGCACGGCACAGGGTTCTTGAGATCGCGCGTCTCGGGACGCCACTATCCACAACCGAACTGGCAAACCGGGCGGGTGTCGGGGCCAGCGTCGTGCGTGGCCTTGTACAGGCGGGTTGCCTGCGTGAAGTGGCATTGCCGACACCCCCCGCCTTTGGCATGCCCGACCCCACCCACGCCCCCCCCGTGCTGGAGGGGGAGCAGGCCGACGTCGCGCGCGCCCTGCGCAACACGGTGGCGGAGGACCGGTTCTCGATCACGCTGCTTGAAGGGGTGACAGGATCGGGCAAAACCGAAATCTATATGGAGGCCATTGCCGCATGCCTTGAAAAAGGATTGCAGGCGCTGGTCCTGCTGCCTGAAATTGCGCTGTCATCACAATGGACGGGACGTTTCGCGCGGCGTTTTGGCACACAGCCCGCATTGTGGCATTCCGACCTTGGCACGAGGTTGCGGCGCGTGACGTGGCGTTCGGTCGCCGATGGCGCGGCACGGGTGGTGGTGGGCGCGCGTTCGGCCCTGTTCCTGCCGTTCGCACGCCTTGGCCTTATCATTGTGGATGAGGAGCACGAAACCTCCTTCAAGCAGGAAGAGGGCGTCACCTACAACGCGCGGGACATGGCGGTGGTGCGCGCACGCATGGACGCGGCCCCCATCGTGCTGGTTTCCGCGACGCCCAGCCTGGAGACACTGGCCAATGTCGGCGCGGGACGGTACCGCCACCTGCGTCTGGGCGCGCGGCATGGCAATGCATCCATGCCACAGGTGCGAACACTCGACATGCGTGCCGACCCGCCCGAACGCGGACTGTTTTTATCCCCCGTGCTGACCGGCGCGATCAGGGATGCGATCGGGCGGCAGGAACAGGCGATGCTGTTCCTCAACCGCCGTGGCTATGCGCCGCTGACACTGTGCCGCACCTGCGGGCACCGGATGCAGTGCCCGAACTGCACTGCATGGCTGGTGGAACATCGCGCGCGTCATATCCTGACATGCCATCACTGCGGGCATAACGAACAGATGCCGCCCGCATGCCCGTCATGCAACGCCGAAGACAGCCTGACCCCCATAGGCCCCGGCGTCGAACGCATTACAGAAGAAGCGCGCGCGACCTTTCCCGACGCCCGTATCCTGGTAATGGCCAGCGATACACTCCACGGTCCTGCGGCCACCGCAGACGCGGTCGAACGCATCGCCCGTCGCGAAATCGACCTGGTGATCGGCACGCAGATCGTCGCCAAGGGGTGGCATTTCCCGCACCTGACGGTGGTGGGGATCGTCGATGCGGACCTTGGCCTTGGCGGTGGCGACCTCCGCGCGGCCGAACGCACGGTGCAACTGCTGCACCAGGTGGCGGGGCGCGCAGGCCGTGCAGAGGCAGCGGGACATGTCCTGTTGCAAAGCTATGTGCCCGACCATCCGGTGATGGAAGCGCTGGTTTCGGGCGATTTCACAAGCTTCATGGAGCAGGAAGCCGAACAGCGCCGCCCCGGTTTCTGGCCCCCCTTCGGCCGCCTTGTCGCCCTGATCGTAAGTGCTGACACCCCCGAAGCCGCCGACATGACCGCCCGCGCACTGGGGCATGCGGCCCCGCACCTTGATGGTGTGCAGGTGCTTGGCCCCGCACCCGCGCCACTTGCCATCCTGCGCGGACGTCACCGGCAACGCCTGTTGCTGCGCGCGCGGCGCAACATCCCGGTCCAGCCGATCATGCGCGAATGGCTGTCACGTGTGAAACCCGAACGCGGGGCGCGCGTGGATGTGGATATCGACCCGATTTCGTTCCTGTAGAGCAGAAGCACAAGGGTCTACCTGCCTTAGAGATGATTTGAAAATAACTCATTGATAAAAAAATAATAAAAGTTTTTGGGTGCCGCCTTTTTTTAAAAAGACGGCGTCTTCTGAAGCTTTTTGGAAAAAGCTTCACCAAAAACCT
>NZ_BANE01000124.1 GCF_000964405.1 Novacetimonas hansenii JCM 7643 | reverse complement strand
CCTCCATGCGGGCGCGGGAGATGGGGGACGTGGCCGAACGTTTGGCCCGCGAAACTGGTCAGCCCATCCAGAGTGCCGAGGCGGGCGAGTATGTCACTGGAACCTACCGGCAGCGCCTGACCCTCGCCTCGGGGCGCTTCGCCATGATTGACGGTGGCCTCGGGTTCCAGCTTGTTCCCTGGACGCCATCGCTGGAGAAACAGATCGGGCGTCATGTCTCGGGCGTCGCGCGGGAGGATGGAGGTGTGGATTGGTCATTCGGTCGTAGAAAAGGATTAGAAATATAAATAAATCATGTAAATATAAAATTATTTATACGATAATCGTATGTGTATTCTTTGTAAAGAACAATCAATTTTTTTGGTATCAAATTCAAAAGCTCGATAGCTTTTAATGCTTGACCTCATGTTGATGAGGTTCATAGTTGCAGAGTGTTGCAATGGGAGGCTTTTGTGTCTGTGGGAATTTCAGAATTTTTTACAGTTTCCCAGCGTGCTGAAATTTCCGAGACCGGTGGTGGGCACAACCAAAAAGGAATAGAATTTCAAAAAAATTGGGCATTAATAAAAATGCTTGAGATGGAAAGTAATAATTCAGAAGATTTTTTATTTCTATTTGAGGCTGTTCAAGATATTGCGATATTAGATTCTGAAATTGATCCGAAAAAAATAAAACTTTTCCAGCTAAAAAAGAAGGACCGAGGTGAGTGGTCTTGGTCGGGACTGAGTTGTTTAAGCAAACCAGAAGACCCGCAGAAAAAAAAGAAGAGCAAGAGGAAGAGTATTCCTCTCGAAAGCATAAAATCTAGCCCAATTGGTAAGCTCTATAATGCTGTAGATGCTTTTAAAACTATGTCTAGTGAAGGTCGTTTTGTTTCAAACTCTGGTTGTGACTTATTGATGAAAGATGGTTCCAACGCCGCGACGTCAACAATGGTAAGTCTTGATATGCTTCCCACTGAATTTTCAGACCTTCTAGTTAAAGCACTTCAGAGTTTTGATCCTAATGGATCATTACCTGATACCTCCAAGCTTTATATAGAAAAAGTATCGATTCCTGTAGATGATCCTGTGCCTTATTCGATAGGAAAAGCTTGTGAGTTTTTGCGTAATCGTAGCCCTTTGCACGCAGGACAAGCTCAATCTTTTGTTGAAAGCCTTCTAATAAAAATCACTCCCCTTGGAGCGAGAACGGAAACATGTAGAAATTTTGAAGAAATGCGTTATCGGCATGGATTTGGACGCAAGAATTTTCAAGCTGCATTAAATTCATTGGAAAAAATTATTGATCCTACTCCTTACTATGATTCTTGGTTAAATCAATTACAGAAAGAAGGGTTTAACTTGATTGAAATTACAGCAATACGAATAGCTTTAACTGAAATTAGTAGGAGAAAATTATCTGGAACGAACCTTAAAGAGGATATAGAGATAGAGATGGAAGTAAAAAAATTACTACCTGTAAACCCAATACCACCTATACTCCAGCCTTGGCTGGAAACACTCACAGCCTCTCTTGCAGAAATGTTTCCACATGAAAAAAAAGCAAAGCTGAGAGCGTATATCCTGTGTGGAGCGATCGAACAATGCGTGGACCTAACTTAAGGCGTTTGGTGAGAAGCCTGCGGACAAAATCATATGAAAATCTTCAGATTCAAAAGTATTTCACTGCTATCTCACGCCGAGAAAAAAGCAAGGAGGATAACTTTCAGCCCCCACAGAAATCTATTAGTCGGAGGCAATCACACAGGTAAGTCTACCATAATAAAATCTCTTTTTATCACATTGGGTGCTTACCCAGAGGGTAAGTTATCTCGGTGGGATGTTGGCGCTATTACGTTAGTCAGCTTTACGATTAACGAGAAAAATTATTCTGTTCTTTATCAGAAACCATTGAGAGCATTGTTCGATGATAAAGGATCTTTATTATTTTTAACATTTAAAGATGGAGAGTGGGGAACATATTTTTCACAACTCCTCGGATTTAATTTGGCTCTGACTGACAAAAATAATGAAACTGTAATTGCTGACGCAAGAGCTTTTTTTCTTCCATTTTATATTAATCAAGATGGAAGTTGGTTTTCAGGATGGAATACATTTAGATATATGGGGCAATATAAAAGTCCAGTACCGAGTGTCTTGGATTATTTTACAGGAGTTAAGCCCCCAGAATATTATGAATTAAATTCAATGCGAAGGACTAAGTTATTTTCGCGGGCAGATATCGTGCGTGATAAGCTTTTAGTGGAGCAGGTAAGGCTGCGTCTAAGCAACAAACTTCCGTTAAGCGGTCCTAAAGTAGTCCCTGAAGCTTTTGAGCAGGATATTAGCCGACTTACTTCAGAAATAACTGAATTAAACGCGAAACAGGAAGATAAACGCAATGAGTTAGTCAGATTGCGGGAAACTGTTTCAAGCCTGTTTCTTCAAATTCAGATGGCCGATGAAGCGCTTAGAAATTATAAAAAAGATACACGTTACCTTCAATCAGACCATGATTTAGATCTTACTTGTCCAACTTGTGGTGCTGAACATAACAAAATATTCTTTGATCTATTATCATTCACTGATGATGCGCGAGTGTTATTTGATTTATCAGTCCGCCTGAAAGAGGATTTAATAGATGCGCAGAATAAAGTTCGTTTGAAAGAAGTAGATCTAAAAATATTGAATGAAAATTATGTTCGAATAAATAAAATTCTTGAAATAAAACGTGGAGATTTGATTTTTGGAGATGTTATTCTTGGGATGGGGGGCGAAGCAGCTTCTTTGGCTTTTGAAGAGGAATTAAGTGAATTAAAATCAAAAATTAAAGAAATAAATATAGAAATTGAGTCGATTGACGCTGATATAGCTGTGTTAGTGAGTAGAAAAAGATCTTCTGAAATATTAAGTAATTTCCGCATTTCGTTTGAAAAATCGGCATCATTGCTGAATGTGTCTTTCGAAAACTCAAAAAAGATGAATCTATCTTCCAGACCGGATGTATCAGGAAGCGCGGGACCAAGATCTATACTTGCATATTATGCAGCCATTTGGAGTAATTGTTCCGGTAAGTATGGTTCATTTTCAGTACCTTTAGTGATTGACTCACCTCAGCAACAAGGGCAAGACGAGGAAAACCTGCCTAGGATGATCGCTTTTATTTCTTCACATTTACTGGGAAACAAACAAATCATTCTTGGCGCTGAAGCTACGACACAAGAGACTTTTGATCATGTAGTTCGCTTGAGTGCAGAGTATCGACTTTTGCAAGAAGATGAGTGGGATGAGGTTAAAGATATTATTGATCCTTTTCTTGAAAAAATACATAAATATACTATAGAAAATTAATATTCGTATCATTTTTTTAATGAATATATTCATTGCATCGACAATTTTACGCTCAGCTACGCATTTAAATTTCGAAGTATTGAATATACTCCATTCGTATAGTCTGATTTCTTCCGGCTGTAGCGCCGGAGGAAACTATTCTCATGTCTGGTTCTAAAATTTTATGGGGACAGGTGAGCGTTGTTCTGCTCATGATCGTGTTCTCCTGGTGGTTGGCGACACAGTGGGTCGCGTGGAAACTGGGATTTCAGGCTCAGTTGGGGGCTCCGTGGTTTGTAATCTTCCAGCACTGGGTAGTTTATTGGCCACCCATGATTTTTTGGTGGTGGTATCTATACGACGCATATGCTCCGGATATCTTCGAACAGGGCGGTTGGATTGCGGGCAGTGGTGGTGTGCTGGCATTAGCGTCTGCCATAGCACTTTCTGTCCGTCGTGCGCGTGAGGCAAGACGCGTAGCGACCTACGGAAGCGCGCGTTGGGCCAGTCGTGAGGAATTGCAGCAATCCGGGCTGCTCGATCCTGACGGTGTCATTCTTGGGCAGTATGGGCGTGACTATCTCCGCCATAATGGTCCCGAGCACGTCCTCTGTTTTGCGCCGACCCGATCCGGTAAAGGGGTAGGGCTCGTTATTCCTACCCTTCTGACATGGCCCGGATCAACTATCGTCCATGATATCAAGGGTGAAAACTGGCAGATTACGGCGGGTTTTCGTGCGCGTTTCAGTCAGGTCATTCTGTTCGACCCGACCAATCCAGCTTCTGATCCCTACAACCCGCTGCTTGAAATCCGGCAGGGGGAGTGGGAAGTGCGCGACGCCCAGAATGTCGCGGACGTGCTTGTCGATCCCGAAGGATCGCTTGAACGCCGGAACCATTGGGAGAAAACATCACACTCTCTGCTAGTGGGCGCCATCCTCCATGTTCTGTATGCGGAGCAGGACAAGACGCTCTATGGCGTTGCCAACCTGCTTTCCGATCCGAAACGCTCGATTGAAGCCACGCTAGCGGCGATGATGCAGACGAAGCATCTCGGCAAGGATGGCCAGCATCCGGTGGTTGCATCAGCCGCCCGTGAACTGCTGAACAAATCTCCCAACGAACGATCGGGTGTGCTCTCCACCGCCATGTCGTTTCTTGGCCTGTATCGCGATCCGGTCGTCGCGAAAGTTACCTCGCGTTGTGCCTGGCGGATTGCTGATATTGTCAAAGGGCATCGGCCCACCACGCTTTATCTCAGTGTGCCACCCTCGGATATCAGTCGTACAAAACCGTTGATCCGTCTGATGCTGAACCAGATCGGGCGCAGGCTGACCGAGGATCTGAACGCGCATAAACATAATCATCGCCTGCTGATGATGCTGGATGAATTTCCCGCACTCGGACGGCTCGACTTTTTTGAGAGCGCTCTGGCGTTCATGGGAGGCTATGGCATCAAGGCTTTTCTGATCGCCCAGAGCCTCAATCAGATTGAGAAAGCCTATGGTCAGAACAACTCGATCCTCGATAACTGCCATGTGCGGGTCAGTTTTGCCACCAATGATGAACGGACCGCCAAACGGGTTTCGGATGCGCTGGGGACCGCGACCGAAATCCGGTCGCAGAAAAACTATGCCGGGCATCGCCTGTCACCCTGGCTGGGGCATCTGATGGTCTCGCGGCAGGAAAGCGCACGCCCGCTCCTGACGCCCGGTGAAATCATGCAGCTTCCACCAGCCGATGAAATTGTCATGGCGGCTGGCACCCCGCCTGTACGGGCCAAGAAGGCACGCTATTACGCTGATACGCGCTTCAAGGAACGATTGCTTCCACCGCCTAAGTCGGGCGAGGCAAAGGCGTCAACACCAACGCATCCGGATGACTGGACCCTGCGCCCCTTGCCTGAAACAGCCGGACACGGCTCAGCTCCCACACAGCCAACGCAGGAAGAGGAAACGCCTCTGGGGGCTGGTCACAAGCGCACTCCGGATGCCGACCCCAGCGATATTCCACCCCGCGACGAGACGGATGAGCAGCGCGAACAGACCAGGCCACCCGAGGCCGGCCAGCGCGGCACACGGTGGGACCGGGACTTTCTCGATCTGCAGAAAGTCGCCCGGCTGGCTGCCATTGACCGCGATGATGGCATGGAGATCGGTGGACCATGAAACGCCCCCGCAAGAAGCAACAGATGACGGTCTATCTCGAGCCCGATCTGTTCAAAGCTGTCAGTGATATGGCAACCCGCCGCCGTCAGTCCGGTTCCCTCGTGGTCGAGACAGCTCTTTCTGTCTTTTTCTCGCCAGAAGAGGGGACCGGGCAGGCCGCACTGACCCGACGGTTGGACCGTGTCGATAAACGCCTGTCACGGCTGGAGCGTGATACCGGGATTACCGTCGAGACGTTGGCCCAGTTCATTCGTTTCTGGATGATCATGACGCCCGCGTTGCCGGAAAGCTCGGCTGCTGCTGCACGGGCGCAGGCGGCCGAGCGTTATGAAGGCTTCATCGAAGCACTCGGCAGGCGTCTGGCGACAGGCCGCCGCCTGCATGAAGATGTTCTTCCGTCCAATGCCGCCGGAGGGGAGCCAGATCCATCGTAACGAAAACAGTGTCTGTGCTTACGGCTGAATTTGAAGGCACGCCTGAGGTTGAATTTACTCAGGGATATGTCTTTTCGGATTGCGGCAGAACCGACTTTTCATAGCGTCGGGTCTGTCTGAGTGCTGCCTCCCGCCGATAATTTTACGCCTCATTGCGCCCCGTTACGCAGCCCGATGAAACACTGTTGAAAACTGGGGGAATGGTCCCCTCTTAATACTTCCCGCGCCTGTGATCTGTGTCTCAGGTCTCAAAAAGCGGGGGTTTTCATGACAGTTCATCAGCCTTTGTCCCCCGGGACGGTGCGAAGCTCCGCCATGCTGCGTACGGCGATGGGGCCTGCTATTGCGGCGCATCTCTCCGACCCTGCCACGATCGAGGTCATGCTGAACCCGGATGGTCGGCTGTGGACTGACCGTCTGGCAGGCGGAATGACCGACACGGGGGAAATTCTCTCCGCCGCCGATGCCGAACGCATTGTGCGGCTGGTCGCTCATCATGCGGGAGCCGAGGTGCATGCTGGTGCCCCCCGCGTATCAGCCGAACTGCCGGGTGGGGAGCGGTTCGAAGGATTACTGCCACCGGTGGTGACAGCACCGAGTTTTGCCATTCGAAAACCGGCCGTCGCGGTCTTCACGCTCGGGGATTATGTCGCGGCCAACATCATGACAGAAGCGCAGGCTGACTGGCTGCGCACTGCTGTTACGGCCTGCAGGAATATCCTTGTGGTCGGTGGCACATCGACCGGCAAGACCACGCTGACCAATGCGCTGCTGGCCGAGGTCGCAAAAACAGAGGATCGCGTGGTCCTGATCGAGGACACGCGCGAGCTGCAATGCACGGCGCCCAATCTGATCGCCATGCGTACAAAGGATGGTGTCATCACACTGTCCGAACTGGTGCGATCGGCACTCCGCCTGCGCCCTGACCGTATCCCGATTGGGGAGGTGCGTGGTCCCGAGGCTCTTGATCTGCTCAAGGCCTGGGGCACCGGCCATCCGGGCGGGATTGGTACACTCCACGCCGGATCGGTGCTGGCTGCCCTCTATCGATTGGAACAGTTGATTCAGGAAGCCGTCGTCACCGTGCCACGCGCGATGATTGCCGAAACCATTGACGTGGTCGCCGTGCTGTCAGGGCGCGGCACCGCTCGTCGTCTGAGTGAACTGGCCGAAATCGACGGTCTTGATCCCGCCACAGGCGCTTACCGCATCCGTCCGGCCAGCCTGTCATCCTCCGAAACACCATTCTCCGGGAAGGGAGAGTCATCATGATGTCCCGTTCACGCCTCCATTCCGTCGCCCGGTCTGCTTGCAGCCTGCCCGATAGTCGTGTGATCGGCACAGCGATGCTGCTGTCGCTCTGCTTCGGGTCATCGGCCTGGGCATCGGGGGCCGGTATGCCATGGGAAGAGCCGCTCAACCAGATTCTGGAATCCGTGCAAGGGCCGGTCGCGAAGATCGTCTCGGTGATCATCATCACCGTGACCGGCCTGACCCTCGCCTTTGGGGAAAGCTCGGGCGGATTTCGTCGCCTGATCCAGATCGTCTTTGGTTTGTCCATAGCTTTTGCGGCCAGCTCGTTTTTTCTGTCCTTCTTCTCCTTCTCGGGCGGGGCGCTGATCTGATGGCGGACTATAACGATGATGCGGTGCCGGGCTTTCATGTCCCGGTGCATCGCTCCCTGACCGATCCGATCCTGCTGGGTGGCGCGCCACGTGCCGTGGCCATTGCCAACGGCACACTGGCTGCCGCGATCGCGCTGGGCCTGCGGCTATGGCTGATTGGCGCGGCATTCTGGATCGTGGGGCACACACTCGCGGTCTGGGGCGCCAGGCGCGATCCGTTCTTCATTGAGGTCGGACGGCGGCATCTTCGCTACCCAGCCTGGTTGCGGGTATAGGAGGGCAGGGCGATGATGTCCCTTGACGAATATCGCAACCGTGCTGCGCTCCTCTCCGACTTCCTGCCTTGGGCCGCGTTGGTCGAAAAAGGTGTTGTCCTGAACAAGGATGGGTCTTTCCAGCGCACCGCAAGAATACGCGGCCCTGATCTCGATAGCGCAACGCCTGCTGAACTGGTGGGTGTGACGGCACGACTCAATAATGCCTTGCGGAGATTGGGTTCAGGCTGGGCAGTGTTCGTGGAAGCGCAGCGCGTTCCCGCTACTATCTACCCTGAGAGCGATTTCCCGGACGCCGCCAGTCAGATGGTCGATCTGGAACGCCGGGAGCAGTTTGAGGATGAGGGCGCGCATTTCGAGAGCCGGTATTTTCTCACGCTTGTCTGGCTACCGCCTGCTGAATCATCTGACCGGGCAGCGCGCTTTCTTTATGAGGGGCGGGAACATGACGGGCCGGACCCGCACGGTATGCTCCATGCCTTCGTGGATCGCAGCGATCGGCTGCTGGCCCTGCTGGACGGGTTCATGCCTGAAGCGGCATGGCTGAATGACGGCGAGACGCTGACCTATCTCCATTCCACCATTTCCACCCGGAACCAGCGTGTCCGGGTGCCGGAAATCCCCATGCATCTCGACGCGCTGCTGGTGGATCAACCGCTCGCGGGTGGTTTGGAGCCGAAGCTCGGTGATGCCTATCTGAAAACCCTGACCATTACGGGTTTCCCATCGCGGACATTTCCCGGAATTCTCGATGACCTCAATCGGTTGGCCATGCCCTATCGTTGGTCCACGCGGGCGATCCTGCTGGACAAAACCGATGCGACGAAGGTTCTGACGAAGATCCGGCGTCAGTGGTTCGCAAAGCGCAAGAGCATTGCGGCCATCGTCCGCGAAGTCATGACCAATGAGGCCTCGGTGTTGGTGGACAACGACGCCGCTAATAAGGCGGCTGATGCCGATCTGGCGCTCCAGTCCCTTGGTGCGGATGACGTCGGGCAGGCGTACATCACCGCGACCGTGACGGTCTGGGACGGATCAGCCTCAATCGCCGCCGAGAAGCTGCGTCTGGTCGAGAAGATCATCCAGGGGCGTGACTTTACCTGCATGACGGAAAGCCTGAACGCTGTAGAGGCGTGGCTGGGATCTCTGCCAGGTCATGTCTACGCCAATGTCCGTCAGCCCCCGGTCTCGACGTTGAACCTGGCGCATATGATCCCGCTCTCCGCCGTCTGGGCGGGACCGGACCAGGACGTGCATTTCAAGGCGGCGCCGCTGTTCTACGGCAAGACCGCTGGGGCCACACCGTTCCGGTTCTCGCTTCATGCCAGTGATGTCGGTCACACCTTGATCGCGGGACCGACGGGGGCGGGTAAGTCGGTGCTGTTGGCTTTGATGGCGTTGCAGTTCCGTCGCTATGTGGGTGCGCAGATATTCGCCTTTGACTTCGGCGGGTCCATGCGGGCGGCCGCGCTTGGTATGGGCGGAGACTGGCATGATCTTGGCGGGGGTCTGACGGATGACGACGCCCCGGGTGTGGACGGCTTTCCCGGTGTTTCACTCCAGCCACTGGCGTGGATCGATGATGCCGACGAGCGCAAATGGGCCAGCGAATGGCTGGGGCAGATCATGGTCACTGAAGGGATCGCGCTGACGCCAGACGTCAAAGCATACCTCTGGTCGGCCCTGAATTCCCTGGCATCGTCGCCTGTGCCGGAACGCACCCTGTCCGGGTTGGTAGCACTCCTCCAGTCCAACGCCCTGAAACAGGCATTGGCGCCATACTGCCTGGATGGTCCTTATGGTCGCCTGCTGGACGCGGACGCCGAGCGGCTGGGTGACGCCGATGCGGTGGTGTTCGAGACCGAGGGGCTGATCGGCTCCGGTGCGGCGTCACCCGTTCTCGCCTACCTGTTCCATCGCATTGAGGGTCGTCTGGACGGCCGCCCGACGCTGCTGGTCATCGACGAGGGATGGCTGGTGCTGGATGACGGCGATTTCGCCGGCCAGCTCCGCGAATGGCTGAAAACGCTGCGCAAAAAGAATGCCAGCGTCATCTTCGCCACGCAGTCGCTTTCCGACATTGCCAATTCACCCATCTCCCCGGCCGTGGTGGAAAGCTGCCCGACGCGGATCTTTCTGCCTAACGAGCGGGCCATCGAGCCGCAGATTATGACCATCTATCGCGACTTCGGTCTGAACGACCGTCAGATTGCCATCATCGCGCGGGCTGCCTCGAAGCGGGAGTATTACTGCCAGACCCAGCGTGGCAACCGGCTGTTCGAACTCGGCCTCGGTCCCGTCGCTCTGGCCCTGTGCGCCGCATCCGGCAAGGACGATCACAGGCTGATTGATGCGGTTCTGGCGGAACACGGCCGCGACGGTTTTCTCCCCGCGTGGTTTGAGGCGCGTGGTGTGGCATGGGCGGCGGATCTTTTGGGTGAAGACCTCCGATCGGAGGGCGTGCCATGACGGAAAAAACTTTCGGGCCTTGGACTGAATTTTTCGGTCGCGCTCACGAAAAACGTTTCCGCCGAGGTGTTCTTCTCTCTTCTGCACTGCTGGCGGTCGGCGGGACGTTCTCTCCCTTACGTCCGGCGCACGCGCAATGGGCCGTGTATGACGGGGCGAACCATGTCGAGAACGTGCTGATCGCAGCTCGTACGCTCCAGCAGATCGACAACCAGATCACCTCTCTCGCCAATCAGGCGCAGGTGCTGGTCAATCAGGGGCGGAACCTCGCAAGCCTGCCACTCTCGACATTGTCGACGCTGCAATCAACGATTTCCCAGACGACGGCTCTGCTCGCGCAGGCGCAGAACATCGCCTACAGCGTCCAGTCCGTCGAGCAGCAGTATCAGCAGGCGTACACGTCCGTCTCCTCCGGGATGTCCGACAGTGCCCTGTTCAACCAGGCGCAGACGCGCTGGCAGAATTCCATCGGTGGGTTTGAGGATGCCCTGAAGCTGCAGGCGCGGGTGGTGGGCAATATCCCCAGCGATAGTTCGGCCATGAGCCAGCTCGTGTCCTCCAGCCAGACCTCGACAGGCGCGTTGCAGGCCGCGCAGGCTGGAAACCAGCTTCTGGCTCTGCAATCCCGTCAGTTATCCGATATCCAGGCCGAACTCGCCGCCAATGGCCGGGCCACCGCCCTGCAACAGGCGCGCGAGGCCGCTACGGAAGCGGAGAGCGAAGCGCAGTATCAGCATTTCTCCCAGCATGACGCCTACGTGCCCGGCACGGTGTCGATGTTCGGCAGCAGCGGGAACTGACCGCCATGGCCACCAACGATGTCGGGGTGATCGACACCTTCCTGAATGCCTTCACCACCACCATCGATACCGGGTTCGGTCTGGTGAAAGGGGATGTGATCTCGCTGGCAGGAACACTGTCTGTGCTGGATATCGCACTGGCCGGGCTGTTCTGGGCCTGGGCGGCGGATGAGGACATCATCCAGCGCCTGGTCAAGAAGACGCTGTATATCGGTTTCTTCGCCTTCGTGATTAACAATTTCGACCATCTGTCAAAGCTGGTGTTTGACAGTTTTGCCCAGCTTGGTCTGAGGGCAGGCGGAGGCAGGCTGGCTCTTGCGGACTTTCTTCGTCCTGGCCGCCTCGCGTCCACCGGTTTTGATGCCGCCCGCCCTTTGTTGGACTCTGCCCACACTCTGCTCGGCCCAGTCGCCTTCTTTACGAATTTCATCCAGATCTTCGTGCTCTGTCTGTCCTGGCTGATCGTGCTCGCGGCGTTCTTCATTCTGGCCGTGCAGCTTTTTGTCGCTCTGATCGAATTCAAGCTGACCACGCTGGCGGGCTTCGTGCTGATCCCGTTCGCCCTGTTCAATCGCACTGCTTTTCTGGCGGAGAAGGTGCTGGGCAACGTCGTATCCTCGGGCGTGAAGATCATGGTGCTGGCGGTGATCTCCGCCATCGCCTCCGTTCTGTTCGGGCAATTTGCAACATCCTATGGCAGCGATGTGCCAACCATCGGGCAAGCGGTGTCGGTGGTGCTGGCCTCTCTAGCGATTGTCGGCCTGTCGATTTTTGGCGGCAGCATCGCCAACGGGCTGATCTCCGGAGCTCCCCAGCTTGGGGCAGGGGCCGCTGTCGGCACTGGTATGGCGGTTGGTGCCATGGGGGCTGCGGCGGTGGCTGGTGTTGGAGCCGTCGCCTCTGGTGGCGCTGCGGCTGTGGGTGCGACCGCTGCCGCCGCCCGCGGAGGAGCCGCGATCGCCGGGGCCGCCACGTCAGCCTATTCGGCCGGAGCGGCTGGCGCATCTGGTGGCGCGGGCAGTATGGCCGCCGGGATCGGAGGCATGGGCCGGGCTGTCGGCGGGAATATCGCGAATGCCGCCAAAGGGGCGGCATCGCGTGCAGGCTCATCTCTCAAGGAAAGTTACGCCGCCGGCAGCCAATGGGCCGCACAGGGCATGGGGGGCGAGCAGGGTGGTGAAACCGGTGGTTCTGACGGAGGTGGCCCCACGCCATCCGGGGACAATCCCTCTGGTGGAGGAGGTTCTCCGGCCGGTGGTGGCCCGGCAGGTACCGGTCCGTCCGGAGGTGGTGATGGTGGTGGAGAGGGCGGGGCTGGCTCCGGTCGTACCGACGGTGAGCCGCCGCGCTGGGCGCGCACCATGAAGCGTCGCAACGCCGCCACCCATGCCGCCGAGGCGGCACATGTCATCCGCGCCGCCGATGGCGGAGGCGGATCGGCGTCCATTGATCTGTCAGAAAAGGAATAAGGACGATGTTCCGTCGCTCCACCACGCGCTACGGGGCAACACCCGAGCCGGTCACATCTTATCAAAAAGCGGCGCAGATATGGGACGAGCGCATTGGGTCCGCCCGCGTCCAGGCGCGGAACTGGCGACTGATGGCGTTCGGGTCGCTGTTCCTGTCCGTCGGACTTGGCGCGGGACTGGTCTGGCAGTCCGCGCGCGGCACAGTCACGCCGTGGGTCGTGCAGGTCGATCATCTGGGCGAGGCGCAGGTCGTCGCCCCTGCAACAGCGTCCTACAGGCCCACCGATTCACAGATTGCCTGGTATCTGGCCCGCTTCATCGAGGATATCCGCAGTCTGTCCTCCGATCCCGTGGTGGTGCGGCAGAACTGGCTGCGTGGGTATGATTTCACCACAACGTCAGGTGCCGTCGCACTGAATGACTATGCGCGCCTGAATGACCCTTTTGCCCGGGTCGGGCGTGAGCAGGTTGAGTTGGATGTCTCATCGGTCATCCGTGCGTCGCCCACGAGTTTCAGGATTGCATGGGTCGAGCGGCATTATCGCGATGGGGCTTTCGTTGGCACAGAGCGATGGACCGCCATTGTTGTGATCAGGCTCAACACGCCGCGTGACGCCGACCACCTCCGAAAAAATCCTCTGGGGATTTACGTCTCCGCCATCAACTGGTCGAAGGAACTGGGCCAATGATTCGTCGTGCTCTTCGTTTTCTGCCACTAATGATCATGCCTCTGGCTGGATGCGCGCAGCAGTATCATCCACCCGTTATCCGCTATGATGATGCCGTGCAGGCTACACGTCTGCTGGATCCGCCGAAGCCGGTTCAGGTGGTTGAAGTCCCGAAACCGCTTCCCTTGCCGGGCCAACTGAAGCCGCTGCCGTCACGACGAGCGGTCCATCCGGCCTCCGAAGTCGCCGACCCAACCGCGCGTGTGACGCAGGCCAATCTGGCCGCGCGCATTCAGCCTACGCGGGCAGGGTTTATTAATGCGGTGCAGGTTTATCCCTACAGTCCGGGCGCGCTCTATCAGGTCTACACCGCGCCGGGTGAAATCACCGACATCATGCTCCAGCAGGGCGAAAAACTGGTCGGCACGGGGCCGGTGGCAGCGGGGGATACCGTGCGCTGGATCATCGGCGATACCGAGAGCGGGGCAGGGGCGAGCAAACGTATCCATATTTTGGTCAAACCAACCCGACCGGACCTTACCACCAATCTGATCGTTAACACGGATCGGCGGACCTATCTGGCGGAACTGCGTTCCACACCCGCGACCTACATGGCGTCGGTATCGTGGGATTATCCTGAGGACGATCTGATCGCCCTGCGTCGGCAAGACAACGCGGCAGAGGACGAAGCGCCCATTGAAACGGGGCTCAATCTTGATAGCCTGAATTTCCGCTATGCCGTCCAGCCGGTCAAAGGCGGAACACCGCCCTGGCTGCCCAGCCGGGCCTTCGATGATGGGCATAAGGTCTATATCGCCTTCCCATCGGGAATAGGGCAGGGAGAACTGCCGCCGTTGTTCGTGCTGGGGGCCGATGGCGGACCGGAACTGGTCAATTATCGCGTCCGGCAGAACTGGATGATCGTGGATCGGCTGTTTGCTGCCGCTGAACTGCGGCTGGGCGACAAACAGTCTGAACAGCGCGTGCGGATTGTCCGTACCGATGGACGGCGCTCATGACGGGCGAGGAGGATGCGGGCCGCGACGCAGGGCGCGAAGGGGGAATGGAAAGCGGGCGCCCGGCGGTTCCGCCATCTACGCCAGACCTCCGTCTGCGGGCGGAATGGCCAAAGGTCGTCCGGCTGTCGCGCTACGTCATCTGGGCGCTGGCCGGCACCGCGATGATCGGAATAGGTCTGGCGCTCGGTTATGCGCTCCAGAATTCCGGTCGTCAGGGGGCACCGTCAGTCGTTCAGGAGTCTGATGCGCGTCCCTCGGCCGACGGGCTGGATGCCTTGCCGAAGGATTATACCGGCGTGCCGAAGCTGGGACCGCCCTTGCCTGGTGATCTGGGCAAACCGATCCTGAAAGCGCAGCAGGAAGGACGCGCTGGTCCTGTCTCCGGCATGGGCGACCATCGCGCCGAACAGGAAGTCGCGGCTGCCATAGCCAGCAAGCTGTTCGTGCAGACACGTGATGGCGGGCGACAGGACAATGAACTCCCCATCGCTGCACCGGCAACCGGGGGTAACGTCACAGCTGCACAATCTGGCGCGAATGACCGTCAGGCTGCCAACCGTGCCTTTCTGGCGGGAGAGCCCGACCGTGTCACGGTCAGCCCCGATCGTCTGACGCCACCGGCTTCGCCCTACGTGATTCAGGCTGGGACAGTGATTGCGGGCGCGCTGAACACCAAAGTCAGTTCCGACCTGCCGGGCCAGCTCATTGGGCATGTGACGCAGAATGTCTATGACAGTCCGACCGGCCGTTATCTTCTGGTTCCCCAGGGCAGCACGCTGTTCGGGAGCTACAACAGCAGCATCTCGTTCGGTCAGCAGCGCACGCAGGTCATCTGGACCCGACTTATCCGGCCCGATGGTGAAAGCATCGTGTTCGACAGGATGCCTGGCGCGGATGCGATCGGCCAGACCGGCCTGAAGGATCTGGTGGACCAGCACTGGGGCCAACTCTTCAAGGCCGCTCTGGTCACGACCCTGCTTAGCGTCGGTTCCGAAGCCGGCACATCATGGGGCGAGAACAACCTGTTTCAGGCGATCCGCAGCGGGGCCAGCAACGGATTTTCCATGGTGGGGAACCGTCTGATCGACCGCAGCATGGACGTGCAGCCCACGCTGACTGACCGGCCCGGGCTTCCGTTCACCCTGATCGTCAATCGCGATCTTGTCCTCAAACCCTGGCATCAGCAGGAAGGAGCATCCCCATGACCAAACTCCGTATCAGTGCCATCCCCGACAGTCGGCCCGTGAAGCTGACGATCGAATTGACGGCGGAAATCCATCGGGATCTGCTGCTCTATGTCGAACTGGTCTCGGGCACTGCCGGCGAGCCTGCAGACACCGTAACTGACGCGGCCAGACTGGTGCCGCTTATGGTTGGACGTTTCATGGAGACGGATCGGGCGTTCCAGAAACAGCGCCATTCACGGGTGGCTCGGACGAAGTCGGCGGGATCAGGTCCGGGTAACGCTCTCTGAGCAGGGAGAGGAAGGAGGCGAGGGGGCGGCTTGGATTGCTTCGCAACCAGCAGGCAGCGAAGCGCAACTCGCTCGGTGCGTTTTCGAAGCGTAGCTCCCGGTAGACGATCCCCGGCAACGTCTCGCCTGTGCTGCTTTCACAATCGATCATGATCCCTCGGTCCTCACTGACAAAAGGCCGCAGAGACGCCAACGGGATATCATGCTCGATCAGGGTGGGATGATGACTGCCGCGGCCCAGACATGCGCGAATGATCCGTGTCAGTTCCTGACCTGGATCCAGACTGCTGACCAGAAACCGCTCCTTTTTCAGCATCATCCATTCGAGCACCGCTTCGCCAGCAAGAGGGTGTTTCGCGGGTAAGACGGCAATGCATCGCTCTGGCCACAGCGGAAGAGACCCTTCCGGCCAGTTCAATTCGCCAGCCGTCACGATGGCAATGTCAAGATGACCCCGTTCAACGGCCGCAAGAAGCTCACGGCGGGTACCACCGACCAGCCGCCACTGGAGGTCCGGGTAACGACTGCGGAATTCAGTCAGGGTGGCGCGCAGATTGCCGGTCGAAACTGAGGTATAAAATCCAATAGCAATGCGCTCACCTCTCTTATGGCGGTTGGAGCGCGCATGGGCAGTCAGACTCTCCATGTCCTGTAGGATACGTCGTGCGGCCTGCATGAAAGTGGTGCCATCGTCTGTGGGGTGAACGCCGTCTCGCCTCCTTGTAAACAGGGAATAGCCGACATGGTTCTCAAGCGCCTCAATATGCCTGACAACCGTCATCTGCCGCACGCCAAGTTTCAGGGCGGCTTTTCTGATGCTCCCTTGCTCAAGGGCCGCGATTGCATAGCGCAGGTGCCGGGTTTCTATCGTCATTATCAGAGGTTAGCAGGGTCCGGTTCCAGAAATACAGCGTTACAAATCTATATCGCTTTTGCACGAATTTGAGAGCGAAAGTCAGTTAACTGCTCTCACACTGCGCGTGTTCTGCCTGCGCGTGACATGAGGCATCTATAACTAAAGCGTGTCGTTGCAAGCGCTACAACAGCAAGCCTTGGAAGGCCGCGGGACGGCAGCAATGGGGGGGGAGCGGAATGTCGGTTATCCGAAAGGGATGACCGAAAGCCGCCATTCGCAGTGTTCACGTTCATGACAGCTACCGACCAAAGCCAGTTGTTCGGTGGTCAGTGTTTGAACGGCACCCTCTGACACAACTTGCCGTTCGCCCAATGCGAAGCTGCCTGCAGCAACTTGCCCTATTATCTGCTGTCCGCTCTTTCTCGGTAGCATCGGAAAGCTGCCGCCCTTTCGTTCCGTTCGACGCGCCGGACAATCCCCTTTCGATTTCACACTTTCGCTCTAGAGTAACGGTGTGACTACGCCCGAGGCCCGGGCCATGATCAGCGACATATCGTTGCGCCAGACGAGCTGATATGACTCGTCCCGCCGGTTCGCCGGCTAAGCCGTCGATTTTGGGGGTGCAGTTGCCGACAGTGAATCAATTCTTCCAGCCGCCGCTCTACTGGCAACAGTTCGAGGATCTCGCGAACGGATTGCTGGGCGAAGTCTACGGCATTCCCGACGCGCAGCCGTTCGGCAGGCCGGGCCAGGCGCAGGACGGTGTGGACGTGTTCGGTCGCTCGAAGCGCTATGGATTGATCGGCGTCCAATGCAAGCGGCTCGCCGACTTGGACGAGCACGGCAGCCCATACCCGGGCGGACCTGTCAGCCGGAAGCTGCTACGGGACGAAGCCGCCAAGTCGCTCAACTTCAAGTCCAAGCTATCGATCTGGATCCTCGCCACGACGGCGCGCCGCGACACCGTGGTGCAAAATTGGGTGAATGAACTCAACGAAGAATGGGTGAATGGCAGACGGAACTGCCGCGTGATGGTGTGGTCCTGGGACGACATCATTGGCTACCTCAACGCCTTTCCCGAACTCCAGCGCTGGTATTATGAGGAAGTCATCAAGGTCCGTGGGGCAAAGGACCTCGACGAGGTGATCCTCACGACGATCGCCATGGCCTTCGGGCGGCCTGCCTTCGAGGTGCCGCTCCACTGCGAGAGCCCTGAGGAATTCCTCCAAGCGCTCTCTGACACGCAGCGAGCGGTTCGGACGGGCGAGCTGCTCGACCGCGAAAGCCGGCATCCGATCCGCAAGTCGATCGGCGGCTGGCGCGACATAGACGACACCCATGTTCGCGGCGGCATCCAGCTTGTCGACAAGGCTCTCCGACACCTGCGAACGCAGATCGAACAGGGACTCAAGGATCAGCGAATACGGCGGGTGCAGGGCTTCCTGGACTTCACCGACACGCGTTTCGCAGGCGAGTTGGAACGGGCGCGCGATGAATGCATCGACATGTTGAACAGCGTGCTGACACACGTCGGTCTGCCGCCGGTGAGGTAAACCGAGCAAATGCGGCGCGACGCTCGACAACATATCGCCAGTGCTGACCAGCGTCGGGGGAAGTGCCGACGTCGCGGACATATACCACGTCAGCCGCGCCGATGTCGTGAAGCACGGCATGGGCCCCGAGACCCTGCGGAGCGACCCTCGAGGAGGCGCCGCGCGACATATTCCTCCTCGACCTGCTGCTGGGCTCGGGGATCGTGCCCGGCGAGCTCGTCGAAGGGATCAAGGTGAGGGCATGGGGCTTCCGCTGGCCGGATACTTGGCCTCGACCATTACCAGTCGGTCGGGCACACCGGCGGCGCTCAACGTCTTGACTGACGTGACCTCGAACTTGAATCCAGGCGGCGTGACGACCTCGGCCTGCCACCTATAGGTTGTGTCCTCGTCTTTGCCAGGAACCGCTCCCGTCCAGACGAGAGGCGCCGGAGCGTCGAGATGAATGTTGAGTAAAAAGCTGGTCACATCCTTGGCCGCCATCGTGGCCAAAAGGTTGTTGCGTTGCTTCCATGCGAAATGGATTGCGGCGGCTTCAGGATTTAGCGTGCATGCCGTCAAATGCTGCCAGCGCACTGTTGCACCAACCTTGAAGTTGGCATCGAACAGACTCGTAGCCATGGCCGCCCCGCGGTGAATCTTGGAAATCTCGTCGAAGCATTGTCCAGCTGATGCCATCTCGTCCAAAGCCAACAGCTGTGCATCCACCGAACTCTCCACGTGGGTGACCACATCGGCTCTGATCGTTCCGTAGGCCTTTATTCGGTCGAGCCGCTTCTCAATAGCCTCCTGGCGAATCGCGGCGTCGGTCGTGGTCAGTCTGCCCTCGGCCATCTCCATCATCGCGGTGTTGTTGACGCTCCAGCACTTGAGCGTCTCGATCATCGCGTTGTCGCTGTAAGCGTCGTCAAGGAATTGGTAGCATGCGGTTGTCCTGCTCATGTCGGCCACCGCCTCCGGCTTGGCGCCGCAAGGGCCGAGGTTTGGAAACATTAAGACAAGTTCGTCGAATGAACGTGAGGCGGCAGCCAACTATATCTCCCAATCAATCAACGCGGTCGTGATACCCACCCGCGGTCAATAATCCCACACAACCTTGCAACCTAGATACTCACTGAGCACCATCCGGCGCCTCAACGTTTGGAAGCAGATCACTACCTACAGACCCTAACGTAAAACTGAGGGCACGTTCGGGGCAGGGTCAACGCGATGACGCTGGCGTCGAAGGGCGCGCGGGGAAGGTTTCAGCGATGGACCGACTTTTCTCTTCCCGGGACCGGCGTTCCTGCCTCTCACCCAGCGCGTTGCTGGGCTGCCAGCCCCGCAGAAGGGGTGCGGCTGGCCGTCAGGGGAAGGCCTTTCTTTTACTTATCCGGCATATCGCTCAGCTTGTACTTTACGCCATTGTGCTTGATCCGAATCTCGACCTCGACGGCATCGCCTTCGTCCATCTTGTCACCAATGAACTTACCCGTGACGACATCATTTCCTTTCCGAATCAGGTCAGCGATATTGTCGGTCGACCGCCACGCCTGGAGCCACTGCCACTTCTCGTCCTTCAGAGCCCATCTGTACGTCTTGAATTCGTTCTTGAGCGCAGTCTTGCCGCCAGGCTTGGCGGCCACAATGTAATATTTAGTCATTATGCTCCTCATCGGGCGGGGCCGTCACAATGGTGCCTCCTTAATGCGGCAAGATAAGCCCCCTTTTTCGCCACTTCAAGAATGGACAGTTTCAGCGCCGCCGGTCTTTCTCAGCAGCAATGGCAATCGGCAGTTTTGTCCCAAACGCGGTCTATCACGGTTAGCCTAACAATGTCGTCTCTCGGGCAACCACCATCACCACTTCGATGTCTGCCTTGAGGGCGACTACTGCCTGTCTGCTCCTGTATCACTGAGCAGACAGGCAATTCAGGGCAGAAATTCGGCTGACGGTGAGAAAATATAGAAAGCGGCCTGTTACATAAATCCTGATAGTCAATTGCGTCACAAGACCAGAAAACGATAAGGTTTATCTACTACACAGCTTTATCTGGAGGCATAGTACAAACATCGCCAGTAGCTTTCTTCATTAACGATCTTTATTTAGTAAGCAGATTATACGAAAAATAGATATCCGGACCAATTTTGCGACGTAGGGAGTGCATTTGTTGGATTTAGTCCATGTTTCGTCGGACGTGACGCCCACACGGGCACTTCACTTGCTTACGACTGACATACTCCTTGCAGAACTAGTCTCCGGACGCCCCATAGCGACAGATACAGGTTATAGGCTGGTGCTCCATACCGTTGCCGCTAGAGGTGTGCTGTCATGGTATTGCCGGGCGCGCGCCAAGTGGGCGGGCAATGTCATGGTGCCCGATTGCGAAGCGATCATAGCCAGTATCAGCGCCACTCCAGATCACGTACCGTCTCCAGTTGTCTCCGGTAATCGAGAGCGTAGAGTCCTCCGGCTTACCAAGATCGTCGCACACAGATTTGCCGGGCTTCACGCATACGGGGGAATAGGAGAGCCGAGTAAGGATTTTGTGTTCGAACCGACCAGTCCCATCACGGTCTTCGAAGGTTGGAACGGTTCGGGCAAGACGAGCCTTATGAATTCGGTGATCTGGTGCCTCACCGGAAAGCTGCTCCGACCCCAGAGAATACCTGAGAGCGGTGAAGCCGAATTCCATTGCGAGATCGATCGAGGGGCGATGCAAGAAACATCGCAGCACAAGATCAGCGCGGTGACGCCTCTGCCAAGTTCTCAGCATTGGCTCCCCGCGGCGGCAGCCAAAACTGTGCCTGCCGACACCTGGGTTGAACTGACATTCGAATTGGAGGACGGGACGCACCTTCCACCGATCCGCAGGACACAGTCGCGAAAAACAAATGGCAAGTTGGAAGAAGTCGGGCCTAATCCGGCTGATCTAGGCCTTGATCCGATTGCCTTTAATCTTGGCACCACCATGCCCGGTCTTCTGCCATACCTGCAGGTGGGCAACCCATCGGAATTAGGTTTGGCCGTGGCGAGTCTCACAGGCCTTTCCGACTTGGTGGCTTTGGCGAAGCACGCCAAGCGTGCCAGAGCAAAGATAGCTGGCGACATTACCAAGGAGCGCAAAACTGGGCTCGAACAAATCGAGACGGAATATCGTCAGCATCGCACTGACCTTGAACAGCGCATTTCCGAATTCCCAGGAATGGCACCTGTAGCCGATCTTCCTGCGATTACTGACCACCCAGCAGCGTTCGCCACCCTGAGCCAGCATTTCGAAGACTTAAAGGCTAGCGGCCTCGGGCATGCTCGGGACGTGCTAGGCGATATGTTTGACGCTTCGGACGCCTCACAACGTCAAAACTTGGAGCAATGCATCGCTCCTGCATTAGAGCAGGTTCGCAGGCTCTCTCAGTTGCCATCGATGGAAAAATTAGGTGCTCTCAAGCTGGAGATAGATGCCCGCCAAGCAGTGGATTCCCTCGTTGATCGCCTGTTCGACGAAGCGACGATGCTCGATGAGCTATCTGCGAACCCGATCCTCGAACGCCGGACCCAACTCTACGCGCGAGTCACCGACTGGATGCATGAGCATGGGGAGGCTCATCATGATCGCTGCCCCGTTTGCCACCAGTCTCTCGCTGGAGTGGTTGACGCTGAGGCTGGTGGCTTGGTTGCTGATCATCTTCGTCAGGTTGCTGGAGATAGCGAAATCCTGGCAAAGACTATCGCACAATGGGCCGAGGGTTGGACCGGAAAGTTAGCTCGCGATCTGCCCGAAGCGCTTAGGCGTTGCTTGCAAAAGGATCTACCGGAGTCTCCCAGTGCAATCTTCCGAACCGCCTTGCTGGATGACCTTTTCAGAACGGAAGGCTTCGCAGGTGTCCTTTTCTCACTTCGCTCCAATGTGGAAAAGCTAACTAACCAGGCAATGGCGAGGCTGCCTGCGTTTACAGAACCGGAGCAGCGGGTTCTGCCAAGTCGAGTTGGCGCCCATGTGGCTATACTGAACAAGAGCTTGAACCGCCTCATCCGAGGATTAGCGTTTGTCGACTGGATGAAAGCTCACCGCGACGAACTTGTTGTCGTGCTCGATGAAGTCCGCGGCAAAGCTGATAGTAACGATCGCCAAGCGAGCGGTCTGCGAGCGCAGTTGATTCGCCTCGATGCAATCGTCAAAGGCGTCGCCCCTATCAACGCGGCGATCAATCTTTCAAAACGAATGGGCACAGCTCAGGGCGCACACAAGCGCACGCTTAAGGCAATTGAAGATTGTACCACGGCGGTAGCGGCACTTGATGAGATAATACCTATCGGTGATCTTGCCACCGCACAGGTCGAAGGCCTGCAAGCCCGCCTTCATAACCGGGCAGAGTATTGGCGAAACGCTATTTACCAGAATGCGACGACACTATCCCCCAAGCCGCATCGAACTGGTCTGACCCCTCAGGGTGCTATCGCGATTCAAGTTGGCCGCGATGGTGTCAACGCGCCTGCCCAGCATGTATCGAACGCCTCAGCTCTGAGAGCATCACTTTTGGGTTTTTATTTCGCATTCCGCGAGCATGTTCTTGAAACGAACGGCGGCCTGTCACTTATGATCTTGGACGATCCTCAAGATCTTCTCGACTACGATAATCGGGCCCGGCTAGCGCGTGCCTTGGATCAGCTTGCTGAGGGTGGCGCTCAGATTCTGGCTACTACTTATGATCGGAGCTTCGGTCGCACCCTTGTCGCCGAGGCTCGGGGAGCAAATCGGGTGGAGCATCGTGCTGTCCATCCGGTAAACGCATCACGTGCTACCCTCGAGACGTCCTTGGCGATAGAGGACCTAGATCGGAAGAGGAACGAGTTCGTCTCAAACGCTGATTCGGCATTTCACGCACAGGACTATGCTAATCAGGCTCGGATCTTTCTAGAAACACGCCTCGGAGATCTGTTCGACGACCCCGCCTATCCTGCATTTTCGGCGCCAACGGACGCACCAACCCTAATGCCGTTACTAGGACGGCTGCGGTCGCTGATCACTGCTCGCAGCAACGAGCTTTTCCGAAGCCCCGTGCTCTCGCGTTTCTGTGATGATCCTGCATTGGCTGACGGCGCTGAGCCGCGAAGGGTGCTTAATGAGGCGCACCACCGTAATGCCAATGCGCTGAGCTACATCGACGTGCAGAGCGTCGATATGGACCTGAAGCGTTTACGCTCGGCAGTTGAGCGCGTCCATGAAGAGTTCCGGCGCTATCGCTGGCGGGAACCACTTCAGGAGACTGCTCCAGACAATGTCGTACCTCTGACTGCCGTTGCCATACCCGCGTTCAGTGTTCCGATCGTTCAGGACATTGCCGCTTTCAGCAGCCAAGTCCCGAGCGGTGGTAGCCAGGAACTAAGCTTGGAGACACTCTCCAGCCAATGGTTCGACGATAAGTCGTTGTTCTACATTCGCCGGGACACAATGGGTTTCACGATACCCGCCGGGTCCATAGCGATCGTAGAGTCTACTCCATCTTCGCCAGCCGATCACGAGCTAGTCATTGGTCGTCGCGGAACGCAGGCTTTCGCGCGCAGACTACTCCGTCCACGCAATGGCGAAGGATATTCCTTAGCTGCTGAAGCAACTGACCCACGTAGCGGCCGACCGACGCTAGCATTCGAGAATCATGAACTCGACCTGCATCGCGTCGTCGGAGCTCTATTCGTTCAGACACCCCCACCAGTCGGACGGGAAGAGGCGGTTTTCCTCGACGAGCATCCCGCGCTTGGGAGGATTGAGGTCGCATATCGTGTCCGAGAAGACAGCGCCGTTCCACGAGTGATGCCAGGTCAGATAATTCTCGGCGGAGCAGTCCTGACCCCAGATCAACTTGACGCGATGAGAAATGAGATAGTAGCCGTCACGCTGGAAAGCGGTGACAGCATTCTGAAGCGTATTGGCGCGCCGCTTTCGGGGAGTTTGCCGTATCTTCGGCAGTTTGAGACGATCGGCGGGCTTGGAGCTTCCGTAGTAATCGCGACCGAACAAGTAGAAGGGGCACCAGACCTGCCTGTGATGCTCAATGCACGTCTCGTATTGGGTGTTGTCTATGATACATAGCTAGGCGCTCGCCAGAGCGAAGGTCAGTTTCTGCCGAATTCGACTTGAGTAGTGCTGGTCACTCAACAATCCATCTCATTCAGGGAATGGTAGAATCCATACACAATTCGAGCGTCTGTTCTTGCCGAAAGGCGTCGTTGAATAGTCACCTCGGCAGCCGGCTTCGTCCCAAAAGCGGTTTACTTGGGTTCGCTTAGAATGTCGGCTTTCGGGAAACCATCATAACAGCTTCGGTGTCTGAAATAAGGCGATTACCGTCCGTCTGTTCAGTTCCGGTAACTTATTAATACTGAAATACTTATTCTAGTATATTTATTTATATCAAGCCATTTCTATAAAATAAAAATAAATCATATTTGTGAATTTGGTATTATATTCTCAGAATTACTCCCCATTTCTTGGGAGGTACAATTTGTGCCTGTAGGAGAATAATTCGTATGAGTAAAGCTGTTTATGTAGAGGCTCGTCCTAAAGGACGGCCAGAAGGAACTGCTATTTCTGAGTATGTGGTGGAAGAATCTGGAGATCGTGTTCTTCACACAGCGGCGACACAAGTCGCAGCAATTACGTGGTCAAAAGCACAAGGCTATACGCCTCATGTCGCACGCGTTCGTCACCTGAATGATAAGCGTAATCCGGCCCATTGGCGCGCTGTTTAATTATAAAACATGCCGTTATCCCATGAGGTTGCAAACACCTCATGGGATTAACCTAGACGCAACCCGACATTCCCTTCCAAATGCATCATGGTGCCGAAATTTATGAAAATGCACGCACGGTCATTGGTCGAGAAGAAACAGATCGCATTTTATGTCAAATATGGCAGAGAAAGCGGCGTTATATTTTTAATTGAAAAATAAAAGAGTGTTGAAATGCTTGAGGTCTATCCAAATTTATTTGTTGGCAATGAGATTGACGAGCAGCGCCTTCGAGGCGATCCGAACTGGTTCTTTATTCATGCTTGTAAAGAGCCATATCATCGTCAGGCACTCGGTTATACAGGCAAAGCTGCACCCAAAAATCACCCAGAATACTTAATAGCACGACGCAATAGCTGCCTCATTCTCAATTTAATCGATGGAACAGATGTCAATTATGTCTCTGTCGAGATCATCGATGTGGCACTTGAAACTATTCACGCCAACATCGGCAAGACCAATATTCTACTCCATTGCAATCAAGGTCTATCACGCTCGCCCTCAATCGCTCTCCTCTATTTGGCGCGGTATACAGATCTATTTGTGGGGTTGGATGTGGATAAGGGTGTCGCAGAGTTCCAGAAGATCTATCCGTCATATGCTCCAGCGCGAGGGATGGCTGATTATATCCGATTAAATTGGTCACAATATCAATTTTCTGGCTAAAACTACCTTCCTTTGTTGACCTAACCCGCACGGTAGAGAACGTACGGTCTGTGTTCACATTTTGACCACCATACAATTCAGTGGCTCTGTCTCACAATACGGGGAATCAACCGCCTGCTTAAGCATTAAAATTACTCGTCACTCTAGTACCCTCCGCCAGTGCCAAGCATATTATATAGAAGCACTTAGGTTTCAAAAATTGTTTTTACTCCAGTCGGTAACCTAGAGAGCAGGTCAGCAGCAATAATCGGTACACGTGCCGCGTCGATATGCTCACTGGCGTAACAACGCGCCAGTAATTCGTCTCCTAAATAAGCATCATACTTCGCCCGCTTCATATCCGGCACTAGTCGAGCTAGCACTTCCGCGTCAGGCGCAGGCCTTTCAGCGAGACTTTTCAAGGCGGCAAGCAGTTTGCTTTCGTCTTGAGCCGGAACCGTGAGCGCGATACCCTCCGAATTGGCCGCTACGCCATGAGAGGCGAGTGCTAGCACCAAGGCCAGTTGCGCCCGATTGCCGACCCAAGGGAAAAGCAGGAGTTCGTCCTCATGCCGATGCAAACCTGCATGCCGCAACCCAAGGTGGTCGAATGTTTCTCTGGCTTCAGTAAGAAAATCAAGTGCAGTCTTGTCAAGAAAGCGAGGAATAGCGATGTTCTCGTAAACCCGACGCATTTCCGCCACTACTTCATCGGCCGGAGGCAAGCCTTCGCCACCAAATTTGGGCGGTATGCCACCATACGCTCGTGTGACCAGAATTTCCCGGCGTTGATTGTCGATCTCGATAACCCGCCACCGATATCCGGCAAAGATGATGAGTTGTTCTGGCACCACCGAGTTATCGACCGGCAACGTGCCAAGGTTCCGCCCGCGATCCGTTATAACCTTGAATTCGTCAGGTGTCATGAATACGGCGTAGAACCCACGGTCATTGATGACCCGTTCGCCTTCTTCTCCTGGCAAAAGCGTTCCGTCTGGTGCCTGTTCAATAAGCTGGACCTCTGGATGTTTCATCTGTCGCAGCACATCAATGTAGAGAGCCTGATCAACTTCAGGGAATACCCCACTCTCGATCAAGCGGTTCCAGCCCTGTTTGACTGTCAGACCACCGTGCTGGGCGATCAGCGCCAGAATCTGCTGTATCAGCGTAGAAAGATGCAAACGCCCAATTTGAGGCGGCTCATTCCAGCGCCTCAGCATCAGATTGAGCATGGCGATGGTCTGCACCGTGCGAGGCCGCATGGCATCAATGGGATGGATGCGCTCGTCAATCACCATCTCGGTAGTGTAAACTCGCATTACCGAGGATTGTCCCGCACGTCGGCCAGAACGCCCCAGTCTCTGGCGCATGCCTGCAACGGTGTGTCCAGGTCCAATTTGGCTCACAGCATCAATGTGGCCAATATCGATGCCCAGTTCGAGGGTTGTGGTTGCAACAATAGAACCTGGTCGATCATCTTCTTTCAGCCTTCGTTCGGCTTCCTCGCGGTGCTCACGCGATAAGCTGCCGTGGTGAGCGAAAAATTCCTCCGGCACGCCCGATGTTTCACAAAGACCACGCAGTCTTGCGGTGTACAGTTCAACATTCCGGCGCGAGCCAGCAAAAATCAGACTCCGATGTCCTCGAAGCGTGTCGAAGAGGTGTTTCGCGATCTCTATGTCTGCTGTGCTCTCAGTAGCATCGCCCTTCTCTGAATTCTCGTCACGTTGCTTCAGACGTGGCTGTATATAGCCGCGAACCTGAAGTTTCAGGGGTTGGCTACCCGTTTTGGATTCCAGTATCTCCACGCCATCCGGATTTAGTGGCTGCAGAAAAGCAGCTGAGGTCCTCATGTCGGCCAAGGTGGCCGAAAGGCCCACTCGAACGACTGGATGCCCTGCGGCGATCTCGATACGATTGAGCAGAGATTGAAGCTGGCGTCCGCGCTCTGCATCCATAAAAGCATGCATCTCGTCGATCACCATGTAACTTAGCGCAGCAAACAGACGCTTTGCTTCATTCCCTCGTCGAACGAGGATGGCCTCCAGACTTTCTGGCGTGGTCAGCAGTATCCCCTGGGGCCGCTTGTGCGCTCGTTCCTTGACGCTGCTGGCCACATCCCCATGCCACTTCCAGACAGGAATCTCTACTTCTTCGCAAAGTGTCTCCATGCGACCGAACTGGTCATTGATGAGTGCGCGTAAGGGGCTGATATAAATGGCCTCAAACCCGGCACCGGGCTTGCGTTCATCTGTAGCCAATCGCGAAACAATCGGCAGGAAGGCCGCCTCGGTCTTCCCGCTTGCTGTCCCGGCCGCGATAATGAGATTCCGTTGTCCTTCCAGCAGAACCGGAATGGATCGTTCCTGAATATCCCGAAGCTCTGTCCAGCCCTGACGCCAGATCCAACGCCGGACTTTCTCGTGCAGTAAATCGAAAGACGTTGATTCACCGTCACCGGAAGTTTGCTCTAATGGGTCAGGCGGCGCGTCGCTCAAAGCCTGTAGTCCGTCAGATCATCGTCGGACGAGGTCTGAGTGGAGCCGGTCGCAGCAGGCGCATCTACATTGTCATCATCGACAATGTCTCCGCCTGCTGTGGGTAAGTCAGGTTCGATCTCAGTGTGGTCGACCAACTCCTGCCATTGAGCTTGTGGATTTTGTTCCATAATGGCGAGTAGGTCGAGGAAAGCCTTGCTGATATTTCGGGGTGTCCTAAAATAAGCCTCACCCACCTTCTGGTTACAGTGAGTCATGAAAGCTTTGAAAGTCTCATCTGGCACCAGATAGTGTTTTTGGTCACCAGCAGCAAAAACATGCCGCAACTTATTAAGGAGAACATATAAATCTTCAGGTGTTAGACTCTGTAGTCGAATAACTGGGCCGGAAAGATCGACCAGACCATTTCTGGCAAAGCTGTTTTCAGCTAGACGGGACCGCAACGCTTCGTATGAATAGAGGCCTCGACGGCTGTCCATCAGGAATTCTGGGGTCCCACCGAAATAGACGCCAAGAGACTCAGCCGAGCCCTGGAGCACATCATTCACGATACGGAGAATCTGCTCGTAGTTGGCATTGCGTGATTGAGCACTGACCAGCTTGAACAGATTCACGCATTCATCAAGCATGACAAGAAAACCGGAATATCCTGCCAAGGTAACAAAGCGACTCATGACCTTCAGGTAATCGTAAACCGAGGCATCGTCGATGATAGAACGTACGCCAAGCGCCTCCCGAGCCTCAGTTTTGAGCGTGTATTCGCCACGGAGCCAGCGCAGTGCCGCCGCCTTTCCGCTCTCGCTCCCTTCTTCAAAAGCTCGCCAGTAGTATTCTATCACGGTCGCAAAGTCGTAGCCGGAAACGAGTTCCTGAATGGGGAGCAGCCTTTCCTGAATAACGTCTCCGATCTTGCGACCTGATGCTTTGGCTGAAGCCTGTGTCTCCATGATGAAACGTTCGACTACACTTGCCAGAGCCCCTCCGTCCTGCTTGGTGCGGGTAGCTATGTTACGCATGAGTTCTGCATAAAGACTGCGGGCCTGGCCCCCGCTGGCATGCAGGCGACGATCAGGGGATAAATCTGCGTGAGCCACTACCAGCTTGCTTTGCATGGCAATAGAACGGGCCAGGTTAAGGAAGAAAGTCTTGCCCGCTCCATAGTCGCCGATGATGAAACGAACCGCAGAACCTCCGTCCGCGATGCGTTTGACGTCCTGCACCACTTGGTTGACTTCGCCTGCGCGACCGACCTGAACTAACTGGATGCCTGAACGTGGCACGACACCTGCACGAAGCGCCTGAATGACACCATCGCGGTCCTTGGGCTTGATTTTCTGCGCGGCGATGCGCGTGCCGTCTGAAGCTGCGATACTGAGGGTGGTCATGATGCTGCTCCCGGCGCGTCAGCAAGGAGCGCCATATTGATAATCAAAGGGTCGCCGTCCTCGATAAGTTCTTCATCGAACTTATCATAGGACCACTCGTTGATGGCTTCGAGCGCGCCATCCGGCATCAACCCGAGTTCGTGTGCTTTGGCCTCAAACCCGGAGCGTGGCCATTCCGGTTGGGTGACCAGAGCCTCAAGTAGACGGGCCTGGTCATGACCAAGTCCGACGAACCTCATTTCCCGTTCCAAAGTGGGCGTAGCGGCTGCAGGAACCGGAATTTCAGCAGCCTCGTCCTCATAGATGGGTGCCAGGATTTCCTCGACTTCCTTAGTCTCACGCAGGATGACGCCAACCTTGCTCATGTCAATGACGATACCTTCCTGGGATTTTGCTTTCGAGGGAGGTGCTGGGATCCGATGACCACGTCTCCGCGATTTACCATCCTCGATCACAATTGGTTCCGAAGCGCAGGATGCCGCAGCGGCATTACTCTGGTGCAGGACAGTATAGAGTTCTCGTCGGCCGTGACCAACAGCCTCGTAAAGCCGCTCCAAAGCCACCATCATGTTTTGATCGGTTTCGCCTATCGTTAGGGCGGCTGAAGCAGCCAGCGAGGCAATAGTGGTTTGTTGCTCGGGTTCTATACTCTCTACGATGGTTTTAAGGCGGCCAAGTGTTGGCAAGCGTTCCGGAAGCAGGCGCAGACGGGCCGTCAATCGTTTCGTTTCGTGCGGGGTGAGTTGCAGCCGTGTGGTGAGAGCATCGACCAGCTTTTGACCTAAAGTCAGAGCTTTGGCTGCCGGGCCAATGGCAGTCATGATCAGGGCTGCTGTGCGGAAGTCGGCACCGACGGGTGTTAGCTGGCCTTGAGCATTGCTAATGCGGAATAGAATTATATTCTCACCTGGCTTGGTCCCACCGTAGGTTGGATCCGGTTCCATGCCGTAACCTACTCGTGCCAGCATGGCGGACATGTCACGAGCTTGCCGAAGACCCGAGGCTGCCTTGCCAGAACCAAAGCACCGCGGGCCCAGTTCTTCAAGCGGCACATCGGCAAGAGGTTGAGGCAAGTCATCCAGCCAGGCTCGGAAAGAACGAACAGTTTCTCTTTCCCCAAGTTCCGCAGGCAGCATCAAGGCGGCGGCCATACTGTCGGCATGTTCACGTTCCTTGCCAACGACCTTGGCAAATGCAGACAGATCCTCACGCGCCCCTTCACATAGCTTGATCATTTTTGTCCACGTCAATTGCGCTGGATCAGGAAGGCGATCGATACCTTCAAATTTTATTGAGCTATGGAGATACTGACTCGCCGACCGATAGTTCAAATCAAGGCGGCTCTCTTTTTTATCTCTGAGTCGAAAGCCGTGCGGAAATTTCTGAGTAAAACGATGTCGCATGAGTTCAATGAACTCCGGACGCGCTCGTGTCGTCGTAATGCGTGGCCATAAGCCGGTTAAGTGAGGGGGTAAAGATAGAATACCTGCCATGGCGAGGTCGACATCCAGCGGCATACCTCTCAATGCGTGCAGACCTAATTTAACCTGAAGCAATGGAGACATATGATCTCCCAAAGCTGCGAGCTCTGGCTTCCATGCTTCCACTCTCGGTATATCCGTCACAGCATGCTTCATTTCGATGAAATTGAGTAGCTCAGTGCTATAATTTACAAAAGAACCGTTTTTTCCGAAGAGGTTTCGCAGGCGTTCTACTTCGGCTACCAATAACGCCTCTTCGTCAATCGGAGGACTATCGGCCACCAAGCGACGTTCAAGCCCATAGAAGTAAAGGAAGGGATAGCCCATAGGGTAGCTCGTGTCGGATTTCCCGCTCGCCAGCCAATGCAGGTAAGTCAATCGTTGATTGGGCGTGATATCAGTATAAGAGGGCCAATACCCCAGATCTAGGTTCGTTTGTGGCGCTCCAGACGCGACCTTGAGTGATGGTCTGATAAGACAAGGCGCTGGAGTATCGATATTCCAGTCTCCGTCCGGTGCTGCCGTCAAAAAGTTGCCGACATAGACCATGCCATCGGTAATCTCGAAGCCATGGATCGTGACTTTTTCGCTAGGGCACACCCAGCGAGCATCGTCTTTCTTGTGAATCCTTGATTGTCTATACCTTTCTAAACTCTCCTCATCATTGGGGAATACATGTTGGGCATTAAAGGAGAGTCCGTATGTAGGTGGCGATGCGATAGTCTCTTTCCTGGTTTCCTTATTGGTTGTGTCCGAAATTTCGGGGGCACTGAAAATACGTTTTATCCAGGAAAACATGTTACACTCACTAAATAATCGCCAATTCTTTCAAATAGTAAACACTGTTCTTATCGTGCAGCAATTATCCCCTCTGGCAAATGGAAATCGGGATAGATAGCAGCCATTATCTTCACAATCTCAGGAACAACCTATTCGTTTTATCGGATAATGATCAATTTGCCCGTCTTCCGAAAGGAATGTGGCGTGCTCAGCTTGCGCCTGCGCTATCAGGAGATGGTCAAACGGATCACGATGATGCAGAGGCAAAGACATCAGGAACTGCAGGTGTTCAGGCTGTATTGGTAGCAGAGAGAAACCTTCCTCAGGAATGGCTGCCAGAATGTCGTTCATATCCGCATCCAGTTTTCCGATACGGATTTTGATCGCAATCTCCCACAGTGATACGATACTCACCAGAATATCGCGGACCGGATCTGCAATGATTTCCCGTGCAGTCTCTCCCAGCCGGTCGGAGTCCGAAAGCCACCAGAGCAGCGCATGCGTATCGAGCAGAACCTTCACAGGTCGCGATCCATGCTTTCAAGAATGTCCGACGCTGTCAGATCAAAATCTTCGCTCATTCTGATCCGCCCTCGTAATGCGCCGGGTTGACGACGGGGGCGATAGGAAGGCGCTGGCGGACGCAGTTCAGCAACGACCTGATCGTGAGACGTCACGAGGATCGTACGGCCCTGTCTGACCTGACGCAGATACGCTGTCAGGTTTCCCCGGAACTCTCGAACCCCAATTTTTTGTGGGGTTGGTGCATTATCTGAGAGATGCTCGCTCATGATCTCCTCCTTGTGTGTCATCATATCATGTACACAGAAGGAGGAGGTAGAGAATTCCTGATACCTATTCGATTTCAGAGATCCGTGGCTTCCGACAGGGCCACAGCGTCTTCGACGTCCACTCCAAGGTATCTAACCGTACTATCCAGTTTTGAATGACCCAGCAGAATCTGCATGGCCCGGATATTACCGGTTCGTTTGTATATCATGGCAACCTTAGTCCGGCGGAGCGAATGAGTTCCATATTCCCCCGGGATCAGTCCCACCGCCTGAACCCATTGATCCGGAAGCCGGGCGTATTGCCTTGTACTCAGGTGAGCTTTGGCACTTAAGCAGCTGGGAAAAACATACTCATTCAGGCCACCACGGCGATGTCCCAGCCACGTTCGTACACTTGTTTCCGTAATTTCGAATTGCACAGGGCGTCGGTTTTTTGCTGGGTGAGGGGGAGCGGAAGGTCAGATATTTGTTGAAAAACATGACAAAGCTACCATTACTTTCCTCCTTACGGAGCTGCCCTTCAAATAATCAGAGCCGTATTATTGAGATCCAAGCGTAGAGGACGGATAAAGTCTGCGGGCAACCCGCTCCATGGTTAGCCCCTGCACAATGATCGTAAAGACCACGACGCCGTAACAGACAGGCAGCAGCAGGTCGCGCAAGTCTCCGGGTGGCAATCCAAGCGCCAGCGAAACCGAGATGCCGCCACGTAGACCGCCCCAGGTCAGGATCCCAAGAACACGGCCCCGCTCCCATTGCCTGAAATGAACTGGAAGTGTTGAAAACAGCACGCTCAATGCCCGCACGGCAACGGACAGCGGGATCACGGCAAGGGTCGCCAGCACCGTAAACAGATGCGGCGTGATCTCCAGAATTTCAAATCCGATCAGCATGAACAGCAGGACATTCAGCACCTCGTCAATAAGTGTCCATGCGATGTCGAGTTCCTTCCGGGATGCCTCATCGAAAACGGAATGGCTATAGCTTGTTCCAAAGCACAGTCCCGCCACGACGACGGCAATCGCACCCGACATGCCAAACTGGTTGGCGATGCTGAAGGTTCCGGTCGCCAGAGCCAGCGATGTCAGCAGATCGATATGCGGATCCCGTTGACCCTTAAGCACACGGAGCGCGATCCATCCAGTCAGTGCGCCCAGCAGACCGCCACCAATCGCCTCGCGGCAAAAGCTCAGAGCAATCTCGGAGGCGGTCACCCCCAGACTGTCCCCGGTTGCCAGTCCGATCGTGACGCCGAAAATCACCACGCCCACGCCGTCATTAAACAGGCTCTCCCCTGCAAAAACGGCCTGAATCGGTCCTGGCAATCCGAGACGCTTCAGCATGCCGACAACCGAAACGGGGTCAGTCGGCGCGAGGATGGCGCCAAGGACGATGCACCACGTAAAAGGAATGGTATGACCCAACAGAGGGAAGACGTACCATGCCGCGATCGCCAGAAAGGCAACGGCTAGAACGGTTCCCAGAACAGAGAGAGCAGCCACAGAGGCAAGCTTTGCGCGTAGATGTTCGACGTTTACCTGCGTGGCCCCGGCAAACAGAAGCAGGGACAACGCGCCATTCAGAAGGGCCGTGGGGAGATTGATCGCTCCGAGCACAGACCGTGGGAGAGCCTGAAGGTCATAGGCCGGTATCAACGGATTCAGGATCATGACCAGCAGGGAAGCCAGCAATGAGATGACCAGCACGCCAATCGTCACAGGAAGGCGAAATATGTGGTGATTGAGAATGCTGAACCCTGCCGAGAGGGTCAGAAGCAGAGCGATGAGGCTGATGGTATCCATACCTTCACCGCTGGCCGCTCCTGTCCTCCACGTCAAGAAAAACCGGCAATTCAGGGGTCCGCTATCAGAGATAGCCTGACTGGGCTTCCATGTCCGAGATGTAGGCGTAAGTTGACCTCGGCCGCGAAGGAGCAGAGTGTTTATTTCCTTTATAAATTCTGCAACAAACCATTCATTACGCCTAAGCTGCACTGAGCCGATATCTGTCATTTTCAACGTCCCAAAAGCGCTGCCGAGATTTTCTCGGACACAAGGTTGGTTGAGAGCCTCACGTTCTCCCGCTTCAGGTGAGCGTAACGAGCTGTCGTCTTGATATCGCTGTGTCCAAGCATGTGACCAATCATCGTCAGGTCAGCCCCCATTTCCAGCGCGTCAGAAGCAAAGGAATGGCGCAGATCGTGTATCCTGACGTCGTCCAGACCGGCGGCTTTCCGAATGCGGCGCCAAGGCTTTTGCAGGTCAGTCAAATAGCCACCTTTTTTCCGCCCGGTGATGACGTAGGGGTTGTCCTCCAACCGGGTGATGGCTTTGATTACGTTGATGGCCGCTTGTCCGATCTGGACGATTTTAGCCCCGGTTTTACTGTCAGGCAGCCTCAATTCAGATTGGTCGAAGAAAACGTGGCTCCATTGCAGAGTCTGGATTTCGCGTAGTCTGCAACCTGTCAGGATAAGCAGACGGATCGCCCAGACGGCCTCTGGCATATCCTCTGCTTCATTGAGTGTGGCGCCGAGGCGCGCATATTCTTCTTGGGTTAGATAACGCTCGCGCTTCTCTTCCTTATAGCGCTGAACGCCACGGCACGGGTTGAGACCATCAGTCCGAATACCCCAGAGGTCTGCCAGGCTGAACATTTTGGACAGGACGCCGAGCGTGCGATTGGCCTGATAAGGGATCTGTCGTAGATCCCCGTGGAATCCGGAGACGTCCGCGCGAGATATATCGGCCATCCGCCATGTCCCGAATTTCGGAACGATGAACAGATCAACAGCTCTCTTATACTCGCTTTGGGTCGTTGGTTTGAGGTGGACATCCACATATTCGTCGAGGAAACGATTGCTGAATTCCCTGACGGTCATCGCTTTGCGGTCTTCTAAGCGAGCATCCGCGGGATTCTCACCGCTATGCACCCGTGCAAGAACCTTGATGGCTTCTTCACGTGCGAGATCGGCCGTCCATGGGCTCCCATGTTGCCCGATGGTGTAGCGGCGCATGCGTCCGCCGGAGCGGTAATGGATGACGTACACCTTTCGGCCGGACGGCCACACCCGGACTGCGAAGGCCGGAATGCTGTCATCCCAGAGGAAATAATCCTTCTCTGCCGGTTCGGCAGTGGTGACAATTTTTTTGCTGAGTTTGGCCATGCTTACCTCCATCGCAGGAAACACATAGGAAACAGATGAATGCGAAACCGGGCGTAGCCGGTAAGACAATTGCGTAGCCTGATGGGACGTTTTTTCAAGGAAAATAAGGGGTTCTGCGTGGTTGGGCGTAGTTCTGTCGACTGGGGCGGGGAGGGGCGTAGGCCTAAATCCCTAACTCATAACCTGAAGGCCGCAGGTTCAAATCCTGCCCCCGCAACCAACGACGCTTGCGAATGACCATTCGCCACATTTCGCCGTGATCGTAGTGTGCGGTTCCCCGCAACCAACGATACTTGCGATACGAACGCATCGAGAACGCCACTGTCCGGATGGACCGTGGCGTTTTTCTTGTGCGCCGCGAACTGCAGGATCGCCGCTAGGTCGCCGCGCAGGATGATCGTCAGTTCGCCGTCGGTCGGCTGGAGCGTGATCTGCGAGACCAGTGTGCGCAGGCGCTCGGCAGCCTCGGTCTTCGTCTCTTCGGCCTGAAGGCTCTCATAAAGAGACGTGATCCGCTGCTGGTAGATCTCCGCCATGTTCGGATGGAGAAGGGGAGGCGGCTCCTCGGTATTGGCGACTTTCTGTTCCAGTTCCTCCTTGCGGGCTTCGAGCGTCGTCATTTTTTTCATGACCCGCTTGGATGCCTCAATGTCATCTGAGGCAAGGATAAGATTCAGAAGCTTATCCAGTTCTCTGTCGATGCGGGGAATTTCATTCCGCATTGCTGCGAGATCGGCACCCAGTTCCATGCGCAGTCGGTTCACCTCGCGGGTGAACTCGTTGCAGAACTCCTTGAACAGGTCCGGTTCCATCAGATGCGTGCGCAGCCCGCTCAGCACTGATGCTTCGAGGGCGTCGCGACGGATGTTGAGCCGATTGTCGCAGGTGCCCTTGTTGCGTGCTGTCGAGCAGCCGAGCAGATCTTTTGAGATCATGCTGTAACCACCACCACACCAGCCGCAGCGGATCAGCCCGGCAAAGAGATGGCGGGGACGCCGTTGCGCGCTGAGGGCCTCGTTTCCCCGTGCCGGCTGGCTGAACGTCGTTTCGGCCTGGCGGGCCTTTACGGCATCCCACAGATCCTGTTCGACGATCCGTAATTCCGGCACCTCCTGGATCACCCATTCGGATTCAGGATTGAGGCGTGAGACGCGCTTGCCGCTATCCGGATCCTTCAGATAACGCAGCCGGTTCCAGACCAGGCGCCCGACATACATCTCGTTGTTGAGGATACCGGTGCCGCGTTCCCGATTGCCGTGAATGGTGGACGGTCCCCAATCACGTCCCTGCGGACCCGGAACGCCGTCCCGGTTCAATTCCATGGCGATCGTGCGGGACGACTTTCCCCGTGTGTAATCGGTGAAGATCCGTCTGACTGTGCGGGCCTCCTCCTCGTTGATGGTCCGGTCGCCCCGGATGCGCTCGCCTTTCGCATCGAACTGGCGCACGACATCATAGCCATAGGAATTGCCGCCGCCGGACTTGCCGTCCTCAATACGCCCGCGCAGCCCCCGCCGAACCTTCTCGGCCAGATCCTTGAGGAACAGGGCATTCATGGTGCCCTTGAGGCCGATATGCAGGTGGGTAACGTCGCCCTCGGAGAGGGTGATGATCCGCACGCCAGCGAACGTCATCCGTTTGAACAGGCCGGCGATATCTTCCTGGTCGCGCGACAGCCGGTCCATGGCTTCGGCCACGATGATCGTGAAGCGGCCGCGCGTAGCGTCCTGGATCAGTTCCTGAATACCTGGGCGGAGCAGGGAAGCACCGGAGATGGCACGGTCGGTGTAGCTGTCGATGATCGTCCAGCCCTGTTTCTCCGCATGAAGCCGGCAGAGGCGCAACTGATCCTCGATCGACGCATCGCGCTGGTTGTCGGATGAGTAGCGGGCGTAGAGCGCGACTTTCACAATCCCATCTCCTTAATCCTGGAGATCGCGTCGCCTCGCGGCCTCCACTTCAGCGTTGACGAAATCCCGTGCGGCCTGACGGGCCAGAAGCCGGACCAGACTGACCAGCCGAGGATCGGCTCCATTGCGTAATGGTGTCACGTTGGCCTCCGGGGCGTCGAGAACGAGCCGCACCTTGCCCGCTATCGTATCGCGTTGGCGTGCCATCTTCCCGTCCTTTCTGCATGGACCTGTGAGTGGTTCTGACAGCACTGTGGAGGTCGGACGGGATAGGCGTGAACAGAAAAATACGTGGAAACAGGGAGATGCGCCGTGCAGAGAGGGCTTGGGGATACGCGCGAACATTCGCGGCTATCATGGTCGGCACTATCACAAATCAGTGATTGAACGACTATAATGGTCGTATTTTATCGTGACGCGTGTCGACTCGCAGATCGACTGGAGCAGATGTAGCTTCCGTAAAGTCGTGTCCGTGCCATTCCGTGGATGCGGTTTGACCTCTCGTGGGGCCGGGAGAGAGGAAGAGGGACGTGGGGTTTTTCGTGACGGATTCAGGGGTGGGAGAGAGGCTTCCGCCCGTCCGTTACGGAGTGTCCTGCCATGGCGAGCGCCATCCAGAAAATCGCCCTCAATGCGTCCCGTGATATTCCTTTCAACAAGCTGGTGCTGTCGCAGTCCAATGTGCGGCGTGTGAAGTCCGGTCTGTCGATCGAGGAACTGGCCCGCGACATCGAACGCCGCGGCCTGCTGCAGAGCCTGAACGTCCGTCCCGTCCTGAATGGTGAGGGGGCGGAAACCGGTGCCTACGAGGTGCCTGCTGGAGGGCGCCGGTTCCGCGCCCTCGAACTGTTGGTGAAGCAGAAGAAACTGGCGAAAACCGCCCCGGTGCCTTGTGTCGTGCGTGAGGCAGGATCGGCCATTCTCGCCGAGGATGATTCCCTGGCCGAAAACGTCCAGCGCGTGGCCCTGCATCCGCTGGACCAGTTTCGGGCTTTCCGTGACATGCTGGAGAAGGGCATGTCCGAGGAAGAAATCGCGGCCGCGTTCTTCGTCGTGCCCACCGTGGTCAAACAGCGTCTGCGCCTGATGACCGTGTCCGACAAACTGCGCGAGATCTACGAGCAGGATGGCATGAAGCTCGACCAGCTCATGGCCTTTTCGATCAGCGATGACCACACCCGTCAGGAACAGGTCTGGGAGATTATTGCCCAGAGCCACAATCGCGAACCCTATCTGATCCGCCGCATGCTGACGGAGAAAACCGTGCGGGCGTCAGATCGCCGGGTGCGCTTTGTCGGGCTGGACGTCTATCTTGCCGCCGGCGGTCCCGTCATGCGTGACCTGTTCGAGGCAGACGACGGCGGCTGGCTGCAGGATCCGACCCTGCTCGATCAGTTGGTGATGGAAAAGCTGCAGGAGGCGGCCGAACAGGTCCGTGCCGAAGGCTGGAAATGGGTCGAGACGGCGCTATCCTTCCCCTGGGGGCACACACGGCACTTAGCGGAGATCGACGGTGTGCCAGTGGTGCTCTTGGAAGAAGAAGCCGCCCGCCTGACCGCGCTGCACAGCGAGCAGGAAACGATCGAGGCGGAATACGCGCAGGCCGATGAATTCCCCGAAGACGTTGATATCCGCCTGGGCGAGATCGAGCAGGCCATTGAGGCGCTGGAAGAACGCCCTGTGTCCTTCGATCCGGTGGACATGCAGCGAGCCGGCGTCTTTGTCAGTCTCGATACCGACGGCACGTTGCTGGTCGAACGGGGCTTCGTTCTGCCCGAGGATATGCCGGTGGAGCCCGAGGATGGTCACGATGAGTCCGAGGGATATGATGACACGGTCGTTCATCACGGCACGGGTGACGATGTCGAAGGAATTGGGATGGAAGATACCTTCGATACCGAGCCCGAAGAAGAAGACGGACTCAAGCCGCTTTCCGACCGCCTGCTGACCGAACTGACGGCCTGGCGCACGCTGGCCCTGCGCGATGCGTTTGCCGGCAATCCGCATATCGCGCTGACGGAACTGCTCCACACGCTGATGCGCGACCTGTACTGGCAGGTCTCGGGCGCGGACTGCCTGGAAGCCTATGTTCGGGAAATCTCCCTGCCGGTGCATTCCCCCGACATGCCGGGCAGCCTGCCGGCTCATGCGCTGCGCCAGCGCAACGAAGGTTGGAAGCACGATCTGCCGGAGGATGAGGACGCGTTGTGGCGCTGGATCGACGGACTGGATGACACCAGCCGTCTGGCCCTGCTGGCGCATTGCCTGTCTTTCGGGATCAACGCGTTGCATGAATCGTCCCATGGCCCGTCTCTGGCACGCAGCGTCAGGGAACGGCTGGCGCGAGCCGACCGCCTCGCCACTGCGCTTACGCTTGATCTGGTCGAAGCGGGCTGGCAGCCGACGGTGGAGAACTATCTGGGCCGCGTCACCAAGGCCCGTATTCTCGAAGCCGTGCGCGAGGCGCGGGGAAGTGAGGCAGCCGAGCGTATTGCACATCTGAAAAAGAACGACATGGCGCAGGCGGCCGAAAGGCTGCTTGAGGGCGCCGGCTGGCTGCCCGAGGCTCTGCGGACGGCGAACGTGCCGGAGCGAACTGAAAGGGAAGAAGGGGCGGCGCGTATGACCGATAGTCATGATGCGGTCGCAGCCGAGTGAGATCTGTCGATGAATATCATGGGCGGCTTCCGGTCTCCGGGAGCCGCCTTTTGTATTGGAGCGATATCGCGCCGGAGTGGAAGCCGGCAGTCGTTAGTGATGGGTCACCGGTTGCAGGTGACGGTCCGTTTCAAGGCTGAGGGCTACTGGCCATAAAGGCGTTTTGGTATAGAAATCCGGTCTGCTGAAGCCGGAGCCTGTTCGGTGCTCGTTGAGCAGTCCTGCCCAGCACAGCGGTCGCAGGACATGGACGTAAAGACTGGCGGTCAGCTTGAAATCCCGGCGACGGATATCATCTTCCTCGCCCCCGTAGAGAACCGAACACAGCCGCTCTTCGGTGACGGCAACCTGAGCTTCGATATTAATGACGTTGAGAAAGATGTCCCAGTTGCCGAGCAGTGGCTCTTCGCTTCGGGTGTATGGACTGTGGTCGATGACAAAGAGAAGATGAGTCGTCAACAGCATCCAGAGCCGGGCTGGCTCCGATTTGAGCTTTCTCGCCAGGTCGGTCAGCCGCAGGGTTCCCTTGAAATGCCTTGCGAGCTTCGCACTGAGCAGAACCTCATGCAGGATCACCAGCGGCGGGAAATCATGTTCATTGAGGACTTTATTGACGGCATAGAGCTCTTCAACCGTATAGCCGGGCCAGTCAAATGCCTCGGCGGCTCATGCGACAAAATAGCGTTTCAGCGCCTTGCTGGGCGTGAGGCCGATCGGGCCGTGTTCCTCGATATAGCCGATCGTCAGCAGCGCGGCCTTCAGTATGAGGGCATGCGACAGGGGGAGGTCGCCGTCGTTGGGTGAATGGAATGGCCGCATCGGGTAAACAATGAACCAGACTGGTGCGAGTTGCCAATCTGGATTTGTGACGTGGAGCTCATCTCAGCTCAGTCTCCGTCGTCGTAATGTCGGCTTACGCCTCTTTTCTGCCGTTTCCGCAACCGATCAGGTTTCTCGAATGCAGACATCAGCATCGACCATCTTTCGCTTCATTTGTACCAACAACTGTGATACATATGTGCATACACGCAAGGAGGCTTTGTATGTCTGCTGTTACATTCCGGGTAGATGAAACGCTGAAGGCAGCCGCAGTTAAGAAGTTGTCGGCTCAAGGCATTTCACTTTCTGACGCACTGCGCGATACGCTCGCGTATATTGCTGAAACGGGTCGCTCTCCCGTCAAGCGGAGGCTTGTCACAGACGAGGATGCGGAGCTTATCGAGATTGTGCGCGAACGCCTAAAAAACCCTGCCCAAAAGCATCGTATGACTTTTGCAGAGCTTAAGAACCGTCATCGCGAATGAAAGAGTATTGTCTTGAATTCGACGACAGAGCGCTCAGAGAGTGGGATGCTCTTGACGGCAGCGTGCGTAAGAAATTTGAAAAGAAGCTGGAAAAGCTGATCTGGAACCCTCACTCTCCAGGAAACGAACTGCATCGCGACCTATCAGGGTTTTATAAGATCAAGCTTCTGAAAGATGGTTACCGCCTTGTTTATCAGGTCATCGACGAACGGATCGTCATCTATGTAATTGCCGTTGGCCGGAGAGCCGATAATGAGATTTATGAACTGGCTTCGAAGCGAACAGAGTGAATTTACTTTCTTGGTAGAAAGTCAGCTCCCGCCTCATTTTTGTCATTCAATGCCCGGTTAAGCTTCTCGAATAGCGGACTATTTTCGGTTTTTCTTGACGTAAGGAGCCTGAGCAGTCAGCGGTGAGGTCATGGATACCATCAGCCTTCTTGCTCTACTCCTGACGCTCTCGGCAGGCTTCAGCATTCTCAACCACCATACGTTGCGTGTTCCTGTCACGATCGGCGTTCTGGTCTTCTCATTGCTGACCTCGCTTCTGGTCATGATCCTGAACCCTCTGATCCCGGCCTATGACCTTCAGGCTCTCCCACGGTCTGTACTCGGCGCGATCAATCTGCCTGCGGCACTTCTGAACGGTGCCCTGTCGCTGCTGCTTTTTGCGGGAGCCATGCAGGTGGATGTCGGGCATCTGCGAGCAAAGCTGATGTCTGTGACCGCTCTCTCCATTCTGGGAACCGTTCTGGCCGTGGCGTTTCTGGCGGTCGCGGCGTGGTGTGTTTTCCCGCTGCTGGGCCATGCCGTTCCCTTTACATGGTGCATCGTGCTCGGCGCTATCCTCGCTCCGACAGACCCGGTTTCGGTCGTGGGAATGCTGAAACGTCTGGGACTGCCAGGACCGCTACAGGCCGTCTTTGCGGGCGAGAGCCTGTTCAATGACGGCGTGGGCGTCGTCATTTTCGGTGTGACGATCGGGCTGGCGACTGGAGACAGTCAAGGGGTGGGCGCTTCTGAGATTGCCATGAGCTTCTGCCGCGAAGCGCTCGGTGGTGGTCTTCTTGGAGCGATAACCGGGTGGATTGCTCTTCGTGTGCTCAAGGGACAGCGTGACCCGCATATTGATCTGCTGACCTCGCTGGCTCTGGCGACCGGAACCTTCAGCATCGCCAATCAGTTGGGGATGTCCGGTGCGATTGCCGTCGTCGTGGCCGGTCTCTGCTTCGGAACCAGCTACAGCCATTCCATTTTCGATGAAGTATCGCGCAAGGAACTCGACATTGCATGGACGCTGATTGACGAAGTGCTGAACGTCCTGCTGTTCATGCTCATCGGCTTTGAAATACTGGAGATCACGCCGCATCTGTTCACGGTTCTGGCGACGCTTGCCGTGATCCCGCTGTCCATTGCCGTGCGGGCATTGAGTGTGCTGTTCTCCACCCTGCCGGTTCATCTCCGGCAGTGGGAGCGGGGCCGTGTCCTCGGCATCCTGACATGGGGCGGCCTGCGTGGCGGCATCTCGGTTTCTCTGGCGCTTGGCCTGCCGCACGGAGACCTGCGTGATCTGCTGCTGCCTGTCTGTTACGGTGTCGTGGTGTTCACCATCATCGTGCAGGGGCTGACCATGGAGCGGGTCGCCCGCAGGCTCTATCCGTCAATCGTCTCCCGGCCGCAGTAATGCCGTCTTCCCTTCTTCCCGTCTCGATTTCCGCCCGGCGGGTTCTCATTCTCGGGCTTGTCGCAGGCTATGTGGATGCCCTGAGTTTCGTCGATCTGAGCGGTGTCTTTGCCGGCGCGATGACCGGCAATACCACGCATATGGGCGCCTCGTTTATCAGTGGGAACTGGCAGCACGGCCTGCTTCTGATGGGTGTGCTGGGCGTATTTTTTCTTGCCGCTATTCTGGCCAGCCTGATGCGGCTGTTATGGTCGCCAGCTTGCGGGGTCATGGTCATGACGATCTTCATGGTTCTGGCGCAGGCGGTTCAGGGATCGTCCCTGCGTTACTGGGGAGAATTTCTCGTGCTTCCGGCACTTCTGGCCGTGCAGGGCGAAACGATCGCGAAATTCTCCGGCACGCCCATGCCCACGATCGTCGTGACGACAAACCTGTTAAAAGCCGCATCGGGAATTGCGGAATGGATGGCGTCATGGATTGCGCCGGACAGGAACATTCGCCCTATCGCAGGAAGCATTTTTCTGCCGCTACTTTCGTGGGGGGCTTTTCTGGCAGGCGTGATGGCCGCCGCTACGGGGCTGGCCCTGCACGGTAGTTTTCCGTTCCTCTGGCCCGTCCCTTTCCTTGTCTTTCTATACCGGGATATCTGGAAAACGGAGCGTTCCGGGCAGGACGATAATTGAACACCCTGTCTGACAGGTCAGGATCAGACGCAGGACGTAACGCGTTTATGATGCGAATCTGCCTCTCGGTCAGGTCAGATTTTCATGCCTGACAGCCGACATTCAGCTTCCCCCCCAAATCTGCCTGTCGGCTTCACCAATTCAGCAGACAGGCAGTGCTCACCTCAAGTCAGACGAGGTTGTAAGCCTTCTGTTGTATTCCTCGTGAGGCTTCCCAAATTCATAGGAACTGCATCTTTTAAGAAGGATCTGTCATGACCAGCCTGTTTGAGCCGATTGAACTGGGAAGCATTTACGCCAAAAACAGAATTCTCATGGCGCCGCTGACACGCGGTCGGAGCACCCGTGATCATGTGCCCACCCCCATCATGGCCGAATATTACGCGCAACGGGCCGGAGCCGGTCTGATCATCTCAGAAGCGACCGGGATCAGCCGCGAAGGTCTTGGCTGGCCGTATGCGCCGGGCCTGTGGTCGCAGGAACAGGTGGAAGCCTGGAAGCCCATCACCGCCGCAGTTCACGCCAAGGGCGGAAAGATTGTGGCCCAGCTCTGGCATATGGGTCGGATGGTTCATTCCAGCGTGACGGGCCAGCAACCTGTGTCCTGCTCGGCGACAAAAGCGCCTGAAGCCCTCCATACGTACGATGGCAAGCAGGCTCCCGAAGTCGCCCGCCCTCTCACCAAGGAGGACATTGCCCGCATCCTGAACGACTACGAAAATGCTGCTCGCAATGCCCTTCAGGCAGGCTTTGACGGTGTGCAGATTCATGCCGCCAACGGTTATCTGATCGACGAATTTCTGCGGGACGGCACCAATCATCGTTCCGACGAATATGGCGGTTCGCCGGAAAACCGCATCCGCTTCCTGCGTGAAGTCACCGAACGCGTGATCGCAACGATTGGCGCGCACAAAACGTCAGTAAGGCTGTCCCCCAATGGCGATACGCAGGGCTGCATCGACAGTCATCCAGGGCAGGTTTTTGTGCCGGCCGCAAAGCTGCTGAATGACCTCGATATCGCTTTCCTTGAACTGCGCGAGCCCGGACCGAACGGCACGTTCGGCAAGACCGACCAGCCCAAGCTGCATGGTCCGATCCGCGAAGTCTTCAGGAAGCCGCTGGTTCTGAATCAGGACTACACACGGGAAGAAGCGATCGAGACAGTCGCTACCGGTGTTGCGGACGCCATTTCGTTTGGTCGGCCTTTCCTCGCCAATCCGGACCTCGTGCGTCGTCTGGAAGACAATCTGCCCCAGAACAAGGACGATATCCGCACCTGGTACTCGCAGGGTGCAGAAGGCTATACGGATTATCCGCTTGCTCGCTGATACCCTATTTTTCCCGCAAGTTCCTTCCAATGGAAGGAACTTGCATTTGAACTATAGAAAATATTTAGCCGCCGACGTGATACTTGTCGTGAAGTAGGCGAAATCACCTGAATAGTTCTACTCCCTGCCATGAATGTGAACACTGCGAAAGGCTGTTTTCGGTAACTCTATCCCGATAGCCGACTGTCTGTTTCCCCCAGTCACCCGACGAGTAGTCTTGTTCGTTCGCGCACCGCTTCCAGTTCTCTTTCGGAGACCCGACCTTTATGCTTTGCTCGTCTGGCGCGCCAATCAAGACTGCGAACCTGATCAGAGAGAACCACGCTTGTCGGCTCTCCTGTCAAAGGCACTTCAAAGGGATACCCTTTGATTTTTGTCGTTGTCGGGCAACAAACAATCATACCAGATTTTTTGTTGTAACTAACTGGCGAAAGCACCACAGCCGGGCGATGCCCAGATTGTTCACGCCCTGCCTGAGGATCAAACTCCAGCCAGACGATGTCTCCGCAATCTGGCACCCATGCTGACATTTACCAGATCTCTCCGCCAATTTCAGGCCCAAAACTCACTTCACCGTGACGGTTATCATCCGTGATGGCGGCAGTCAGGGTGTCCAGCGAAAGGACAGCAGGGTGAACCGGTTGAATGATGATACGCCCATCTTCTTCCCGGACATCAACAGCCTGATTGATCTGTAGGTGAACCGCTTCAAGGATATTGGCTGGTAGACGGATGGCAGCGCTGTTCCCCCATTTGCGAACGGTCCCATGCATTGGATCTCTCCTTTGTGTGTCTACATTGTAGATACACCTTCGGCCACTTCTGTTTCAAGCTAAAAGTAGCCAATGTCCGCTTCCAATGAGCCAGGTATGCAAACCGGACCTTCTGCATTCCCCCCTAGTCCGCCTGTCTGCTCAGTGATGTAGGAGCAGACAGGCGGCAGTCGCCTACATGTCGGTCGTAAAGAGAGTCGCTCAAGGTTTTGGTAAGCGGACATCCTGTGTCGGCGACGCAAGCCAGCCCGCCAGTTGCCGGACCATGGATCTCGCGACACGGCCCGCCCCCAGGAGGGTTGCGGATGCGGGGCCGCACCAGGAACCATACCCCAGCAGCCACAGGCGTGGCTCCCTGATGGCCTGCTGCCCGTTCACGTGAATCAGCCCGTCCGGCTCGATCACGTCGAGTGGTGCAAATGCAGAGAGCGCGGGACGGAAGCCTGTACACCAGATGATCGCGTCAATGGCTTCTTCCCGCCCGTCGGGCCAGACGACGCCCGTTGCCGTCATGCGCACGAACGGCCGTACCGCGTGGAGTACGCCGCGCGCCTTGGCGGCCCGCACGGGTGGCACCATGACGATATCGCCAAAGCCTCCTGTCGGCATGGCGCCGGCGTTGCCCAAAACACGTGCGGTCGCCCGTTCGAACAGAACCCGTCCGTCCACATCGTCGGGCAGGAATACCGGATCCTCCAGCGTCACCCACGTTGCGTTCGCGAGCAGTGACACTTCCGGCAGGATCTGCGCCCCGGAATTGCCGCCACCGACCACGAGCACGCGCCGACCGGCAAAAGGTGCGGCGCTCTGATAGTGCGCGGAATGGATCTGCGTCCCGCCAAAGAATTCATGCCCCGCGACATCAGGAACGAACGGGACCGACCATGTGCCGGTCGCACCGATGACGGCACGGCTCAGAAAATCGCCCGCGTTTGTGCGGATATTCAGGAATTTCCCACCGGCCCGTTCCACGCGCCCGACCGTTACAGGACGGCGGATCGGCGGCGCATAGCGCGCCTCGTAGCGGTGCAGATAGTCCAACACCTCGTCACGGGTCGGATAGCCGCCATCCGGCGTGTCTGGCATCGGCCAGCCGAGCAGCGAACTGTAGGACGCGGGTGAAAACAGATGCAGGGAGTCCCAGCCATGCACCCATGCACCACCCGCCTGCGTCCCGTTATCAAGAATGACGTAACGCAGTCCGGTCCGTCGTAGAAAATACGACGCGGCGAGGGCCGCCTGACCGCCTCCCACGATCACAACATCGAACTGTTCCGCCATTGCCCGGCTCACAGACTTTCCGGGAGACGGAATTCCGCCTTGCGTTCGCTGTAGCGATCAACGAGGTAGTCGGCCCGGTCGCGCAGCAGCCATGTGAACTTCATCAGCTCCTCCATGACATCTACCATCCGGTCATAGAGGGGAGACGGTTTCATCCGGTCGTCGTCACCGAACTGGGTATAGGCCATCGGCACACTGGACTGGTTGGGGATGGTGAACATCCGCATCCACCGGCCCAGCACCCGAAGGGCATTGACGGAATTGAAGCTCTGCGATCCACCCGAAACCTGCATGACGGCCAGCGTGCGGCCCTGCGTCGGGCGGATCGAGCCTTCGAACAACGGCAGCCAGTCGATCTGGTTCTTGAACACGGCAGTGATGTTGCCGTGCCGTTCGGGGCTGCACCAGACCTGACCTTCCGACCAGATCGAGAGTTTCCGCAGTTCCTGCACTTTCGGATGGGTCGCGGGCACGGAATCCGCTACCGGCAGGTCGGTCGGGTCGAACACCCGTGTCTCGGCGCCGAGGACTTTCAGAATGCGCTCTGCCTCCAGCACCAGCAGGCGGCTGAACGAGCGGGGACGCAAAGAGCCATAGAGCAGAAGGATACGCGGCGGATGGTCCACACGCGGTTGCGGTTCCAGCCGCGCGAGATCGACCGGTTCAAGATACTCCGGATGCAAGGCTGGCAGCTCAGGTTCGGTCATATATATCGGTCCTGTCGTGTATTACGGGTGACTGATCCGGGGCAGCCATAGGGCCAGCGCCGCGAGTGTTGCCAGCAGGACGGGCGGGGTGATCACCAGTCCGACCTTCATATACTGCCTCCATGTGACCCGATGATTTTTGGATGCCAGCACATGCAGCCAGAGCAGTGTCGCGAGACTGCCGATCGGCGTGAATTTCGGCCCGAGGTCGCAGCCGATGATGTTGGCATAGACCATCAGGTCGCGTGTCAGCGGCGTGATGTCGTGAGCCTGCTGGATCGCTAGTGCCCCGACCAGCACACTCGGCATATTGTTCATGATGGACGACAGAACAGCCGCCAGAAAGCCGGCGCCGATGGTGGCGATGAACGGCCCCTGATGGCCAAGCCAGACCAGTGCGGCCGCAAGGTAGTCGGTCAGCCCGGCATTGCGCAGGCCATACACCACCAGATACATGCCCAGCGAGAAGATCACGATCTGCCATGGTGCGCCTATCAGCACCTTGCGAACAGGGATCACCCGGCCATATCCGGCGACGAGCAACAGGGTTCCGGCGGCCAGACAGGCTACAACACAGACCGGGATATGAAACGGCGCTGTCAGGAAATAGGCCGCCAGAACGAGGACCAGCAGCGGAAATGCCGCCCGAAATACATGGTGGTCACGAATTGCCGCAGCGGGTGCTGGCAGTTCGGCGACGGGATAGGTCGCAGGCACCTGCCGCCGGTACCACAGCCAAAGCACAGCCAGCGTCGCGCCCAGCGCCACCAGATCGACAGGGACCATGATCGCGGCATAGCGATCAAACGCAATGCCAAAGAAATTGGCGCTGACGATGTTCACCAGGTTGGAAATGACAAGCGGCAGGCTGGTGGTATCCGCGACGAACCCAGTGGCGATAATAAAGGCCAGCGCCGCGCCATGGCTCAGGCGCAGTTGCGTCAGGATAGCGATGACAATGGGCGTCAGCAGCAGCGCCGCGCCGTCATTGGCGAAAACCGCTGCAATGGCCGCTCCCAGCACCACGATCAGCGGGAATAGCGTCCGGCCTCGCCCTTTGCCCCAGCGTACGACGTGCAGGGCGGCCCAATGGAAGAACCCTGCCTCATCCAGCAACAGCGAGATGACGATCAGCGCGATAAAGGTGAAGGTCGCGTCCCAGACGATGTGCCAGACGACAGGAATATCGTGCCAGTGGATGACATCGGTCGCCAGTGCCACGGCGGCACCGGCCATCGCACTCCAGCCGATGCCGAGACCCCGTGGCTGCCAGATGACGAAGACCAGCGTTGCAATGAAAATGGCGAGGGCCAGCATCAGACGATCCGCTTTCCGGCCTCATCCACGATCTTCTCGCCGTCCTCCCTGGCGAATGCGCCGCGCTGTGGGGAGGGAAGAATATCCAGCACCGTTTCGGACGGACGGCAGAGCGCAACACCGAGTGGCGTTGCGACGATGGGCCGGTTGATCAGGATCGGGTGTGCGATCATGGCGTCGATCAGCGTATCATCGCTCAGGGCCGGATTATCGAGGCCGAGCTCGTGAAAGGGCGTGCCCTTTTCCCGCAGGACCGCGCGCACCGGAACCCCCATACGGGCGATCAGATCGAACAGTTCCGCGCGGCTCGGTGGGGTTTTCAGATATTCGATGATCCTGGGCTCCTCGCCGCTATTGCGGATCAGTGCCAGCACGTTGCGCGACGTGCCGCAGGCCGGATTGTGGTAGATGGTGACGGTCATGGGCAGGAGGCCGGGCTCGGGCTGCAGGAAGACAGGTTCGCGATCAGGGGCGCGCAGAGTTCGGGGCTGCCCGCACAGCAGTCCCTGACGAGGAAAAGCATCAGGTCGCGCAGGCGCGGAAGACACGCACGATAGACGATCAGCCGGCTGTGGCGCTGCGAGGTCAGCAGGCCGGCACGGGTCAGGGTGGCAAGATGGGCCGAGATCGTGTTCTGCGGGACATCGAGATGCCGCGCGACGTCTCCGGCGGGTAGTCCGTCCGGTTCGTGGCGCACCAGCAGGCGGAAGATCTCCAGCCGCGTGGACTGGGACAGCGCGTTGAGGGCCGAGAGTGCGGATTCTGTATCCATAAATCGACGATCACAGATATATGGGATGAAGTCAAGACTACCCAGGACATGCCTCGTTCAGAGCTTGGAACGCGGCTTCACACGCCGAACAGGCGGCCGATCCCGCCCGTGACGATCATTGCCACAATACCCCAGAACGTCACACGCAGTGCTGGGCGCAGAGGCGCTGCGCCGCCGGCAATCGCGCCAACGACCCCCAGAACAGCGAGAACCACGACGGACGTCAGGGACACGCCCCAGGACACCCACGCCACGGGCGTCAGAACCGCCGCCAGCACAGGCAGTAGTGCTCCGGATGAAAAGGCGGTTGCTGAGGCGAATGCCGCCTGTATGGGTCGTGCCGCCGTGGCTTCGGACAGACCCAGTTCATCCCTTGCATGGGCACCGAGCGCATCATGCTTCATGAGGGCAACGGCGACCTTGCGCGAGAGGTCTTTATCCAGCCCTCTCTTCTGATAAATCCCGGCCAGTTCGGTGACTTCGCCCTCCCAGTCCGTGACCAGTTCCTGTTTCTCGCGGGCGATGTCGGCGTGTTCGGAATCGGCCTGGGAACTGACCGAGACATACTCGCCCGCCGCCATGGACAGGGCGCCCGCGACAAGCGCGGACAGTCCCGCGACGAGAATGCTGCCGCGTGTCGCATGAGAACTGGCAACGCCGACGATGAGGCTGCCGGTCGACAGCGTTCCGTCATTGGCGCCGAGAACAGCCGCACGCAGCCATCCCAGTTTCTCGACGGCATGACGTTCGGCCAAAGGATGGAGACGCGACATAAGATGACCTGCTGCTTCTGGTGAATACAAATAAAGGTTAAGATGCATCATTTGCCGCGACAACAGATATTTCATTCTGATATTGCGAGTTATTTTCAATATTGTTTATGTTTTAGGAAAATCTGTTCTGTTCAGAATCCTGTCAGGTAAGCATGATACGGAAGTGGATTCAGGGTTCTTTTTTGCCGAGACGTATATGCCTTATTCAACGCCGGACATCACAGATAGCCTGCTGCGTTACGACAGGCCGACGATCATCCTTCACTGGATGACGGCCTTTCTGGTGCTGCTTCAGTTTGCTCTTGGCGAAACCTGGAACTGGCCAACAAAACCCGTCCATCATCTGATGGTGGTCGCGCATCTGACAGCCGGCATCCTGCTGACCGCAATTATGGTGTTCCGCATTGTCTGGCGTCTGACGAAAGGCCGGCATCTGTCGGACCTTCTCGTGCCTGTGGACCGGGTATTCGCCCTTGGAGCAGAGTACACGCTCTATGTGCTGCTTCTGGCGGAAATCTTGCTGGGCTATCTCTGGCGATGGGGTGCCGGGCAGACGATGAGTTTTTTCGGCCTCCTGATTCCATCCCCGTTCGCGCGGTTCCCGGCGGAAACCGTGACGTGGTTTCAGACGCTACATTACTGGAACGCCTGGTTGATTATGGGTCTTGCGACAGGCCATGGCGCGGCGGCGCTTTTTCATCAGTTCGTCCTGAAGGACAAAGTTCTCGGGCGCATGTTGCCGCAGTGTTTCTTGCTCCGTCAGTGAGGCGGTCAGTATCCTGTCTGATTGTATGACTGGGCACACCGTGATGCTGGGTCGCCAACAAGCCAGAAGTGATGATTTTTTTGTTGTCATCAGCAGCTCCACATGAATGCCGGTTCATGGGAATTGTCTCCTGTCGAACGGGAAAATAAGAAAGTATCGACCCAATGACGATCGTGCCGCGTGGCGTGGGACCAGAAAGACCGGGGTCGGCTCTTGAGGTGCTCCTCATCTTTCTCAGGCTGGGCGTCACCTGCTTCGGCGGGCCGATCGCGCATATCGGGTATTTCCGGGACGAATTCGTCGTCCGACGCCGGTGGCTCAATGAGCGCGCCTATGCCGATCTCGTCGGGCTGTGTCAGTTCCTGCCCGGTCCCGCGAGCAGCCAGGTGGGATTTTCCATTGGCCTGATGCGGGCCGGTTATGCAGGCGGTTTTGCGGCGTGGGCGGGGTTCACCCTGCCTTCGGCACTTATACTGGTCCTCTTCGCCTATGGCGCGAACGCGCTTGCCGGCCCGACTGGTGCAGGCCTTCTGCATGGACTGAAACTCGTCGCCGTCGCCATCGTCGCACAGGCCGTATGGGGCATGGCGCGCACGCTGTGTCCGGACCGGACGCGAGCTTCGATCGCGGTCACGGCCGCGCTCATCGTTCTGTTCGCCATCTCACCGCTTGCCCAGATCGCGGCCATCGTTCTCGGGGGCCTCGCCGGCTTGTGGCTTTGCCGCTCTGTGCAGACGTCAGATGGCGAGCATATTACAGTGCCCGTATCGCATCGTGCAGGGATCGTCGCACTGGCTCTCTTTCTGGCGTTGCTCTTCGGTCTGCCCGTTCTCGCCCGCCATGGCGCACCAGAGGGCGTTTCCCTGTTCGACGCCTTCTACCGGTCAGGCGCGCTCGTGTTCGGTGGCGGTCATGTCGTGCTGCCCTTGCTGCACGAGGCTTTCGTGACATCGGGCTGGGTCAGCGACGACACCTTTCTCGCCGGTTATGGCGCGGCACAGGCGGTTCCGGGGCCGCTTTTCACGTTCGCGGCCTATCTCGGCGCGGTCGTCGGGCAATCTCCCCACGGTGTTGCCGGTGCCGCTTTCGGTCTTTTCGGCATCTTTCTGCCGGGCATCCTGGTCCTGATCGGAGCTTTGCCCTTCTGGGACACCTTCCGCAGCCAGCGGGCCGTTCAGGCGACGATGCGCGGCGTCAACGCAGCGGTCGTGGGCCTGCTGGGGGCGGCGCTCTATACACCGGTCTGGACGAGCGCGGTCAGGTCGGCGGCGGATTTCGGGATCGTGCTGGTCGGTTTCGTCCTGCTGACCGTCTGGCGGGCGCCACCCCTGGTGGTAGTCGGTATCAGCGCGCTGGGAGGGGTCGTCATTGGGCAGGCAGCATAATGAAATGTTCAGTCAGCGACGTGCATCGACGCGTGATCGCCATACCGTTTTTCAACGCACACTTCAATAATGGCGCGTCGTTATAAGGGCCATGTTTCGGCCGTTTCCTGTGTAAGTCAGCCAGAAAACGGACAGGCAGTTTACCCCCCGTTGCCGTCGTGATTTCGGCGAGGCTGCGGCCTCGCCGTGTTGCGGAACGAGGGGCAGGGTGTCTCCGTGGTCGGATGGGGTCCCGCGCGGGAAGTAGTCATAGGAGGAAGAGGGTGGTTTCGCCTCTGGTGCCGAATAACCGGTATCAGAGGAGAGTTTTCCATGACTACGACCACCATCCTGCCTCCTGCGTCCCGTGGCGCTGCTTCCGGCGGCTTTAAGATCGATCCTTCTCGTGGGGAGCGCAATGCCCGCGTGTCTTCGGAGTGGTTCTCCCGCCCCGATGACGAGCGCTACCTGTCGCTGTCCGACCTCCATGCCGCCACGCTGGCGCGTGCGGATCGGGCTACGGCCCGCACCGTCGAAAGCCGCGCCATTCGTGTCGAAGCTTCCCGCGACAATGCCGAACGCCTGACCCTGACTGTGCCGGGACAGAATGAGCCTATCGCCCCCACACACTGGTCGTTCGGCCAGATGTGCAGCCTGGTCGGGGCACCGTCGTCCTACCTGCGCAATCTTCCAGCGCCACTTGCGGCGATCAATCTGCAGCACGGACTGCTGTCGCATCGGGCCGAACTGGTCAAAACGCTGGAGACGGAAGACGGGCGCGTTGAACTGCGGGCCGTAACGGGCCCTGATTATGGCCGCATATGGGACCATGAACTGGTTGGTGCCGTACGGAAGATTGCCGGTGACGGCACAGGCGATACCACCTGGAAGGTGCCGGGCGTCATCGACTGGGCGACCATGACTCACAATCCCTATGTGGACATCACCAAGGAGACCACGACACTCTACGCATCGGATCGTGACGTGTTCCTGTTTCTGGTCGACGACACGCATCCCATTGAAGCCGGACGCCTGCCCAATGGTGACCCCGATCTCTATTTCCGGGGTTTCTACGCGTGGAATTCGGAAGTCGGCAGTAAAAGTCTCGGCATTGCGTCATTCTACCTGCGCGGAGTGTGCCAGAACAGGATGCTCTGGGGCGTAGAGAATTTCGAACAGATCACGATCCGGCATAGCAAGTTCGCGGCCTCGCGTTTCGTGCATCAGGCGACACCGGCCCTGCGGAA
>NZ_BANE01000125.1 GCF_000964405.1 Novacetimonas hansenii JCM 7643 | reverse complement strand
GGCCCTGCCGATTGTCATGGCGGGGCTGGGTGAACATTCGGGCATCATCGGCGCGGCCCTTGCCGCACGCGCGGCGATCTGACGGCCCGATGCACCGTCCCGCCCCCTTTGCGGCGCGCACCCTCGACTGGCGGCCATGGCTGCTGGTCGCGCCTGCGCTGCTGGTACTGGCGGCGATCATTGTCGTGCCACTGGGCCGGACGGTGTGGCTTGCGCTGCATGCGGACCCGCACGGCTTCGCCAGGGCGCGCACCGGATGGGGAATGGGGAATTTCGTCATGCTGGCGCACGATGCGGCATGGTGGCAGGCCATGCGCACGACGCTGACATTCGCCATCGCCGCCGTGTCGGTGGAAACGGTGCTGGGGCTGCTTGTGGCCCTTGTACTGCTTGACGCCAGCGCACGCATGCGTGGGATCGTCCTGCCGCTTGCGCTGCTGCCATGGGCGATTCCCGCCGTGGTGGCGGCACGGCTGTGGAACTGGATGCTCAATGACCAGTACGGGATCATAAACGCGCTTCTTGTCCATTGCGGGATCATCACGCATGGCATCGCATGGACCGGCTTTCCGGGCGGGATGGTTGCGGTCATGGTCGGGATCGACGCATGGCAGGCAACGCCGTTCATGGCGTTGCTGTGCCTGGCCGGGCTGCTGTCCCTGCCACCCGAAATCATGGAGGCGGCGCGGGTCGATGGCGCAAGCGCATGGCAGCGCCTGCGTTACATCACGCTGCCGCTGTTACGTCCTGTCATCGGGATTGCGGCACTGTTCCGCCTTCTGGATGCGCTGCGCATGTTTGACCTCGCCAGTGTCCTGTACGGCAGCGACATGGCGGGGATGAGCCTGTCGGTTTTCGTGCAGGCACAGATCGTGCAGTTCGGGGCCCCGTGCTATGGCGCCGCAGCGGCCCTGGCGACGCTTGGCGTCATCGGCCTGACGGTGGGGCTGCTGTGGGTCTGCCTGCGCGCACCAGTGCGGCGGGGGGATGTGGCATGATGGCCCGCCGCGCCATACGGGCGGGCGCGCCCGCCATCGTGGTGGCGCAGGCGCTGTTCCCGCTCTACTGGGCGCTGGTCACATCCTTCCGCCATGGGCCTGCGCTGTTTTCGGCCATACCCTTCGCCATGCCGGATTTCAGCAATTACCGCGTCCTGCTGTCGGATATGGGCCTGTGGCGGGAGGCCGCCAATTCGGCGCTGTGCGCGGGGGCGGTCGCAATGATCTCCATGCTGTTGGGCATCCCGGCGGCCTATGCGCTGGGGCGGCTGCATTTCCATGGGCGACGCGCGGTGCTGGCGATGCTTCTGGGATGTTCCATGCTGCCGCAGATCGCCATCCTGTCCGGCCTGTTCGAGGTCATCTGCGCACTGGGGCTGTATGACCGTCTGGGCAGCGTCATCTTCGCGGACCTCTTTTTCGCACTTCCCTTTACCATCTGGCTGCTGTCGGGATTTTTCCGCGACCTGCCACGCGACCTTGACGATGCCGCGCGCCTGGACGGATGCGGGATGGTGCGGCGCCTGTTCAACATTCACCTGCCCCTGCTGTGGCCGGGACTTATCGCAACGGGACTCCTGACTGTCATGAACTGCTGGAACGAATTTCTTTTTGCCTGCACCTTCACCCTGAGCGATTCCGCCCGTACGCTGCCGGTCGGCATCGGGCTGATTTCCGCGCCGAGCCGTTTTGAACTGCCTTTCGGAACCATCATGGCCGCCTCCCTGCTTGCCACCGTGCCCCCCATTGCCCTCGTACTGCTTTTCCAGTCCCGCATCGCAGCCGGCCTGACGGCCGGAGCCGTCAAATGAGCGCGACATCAGGACCGGACGGTGCGGGGCAGGCCTATTCACGCATCTATAACCGGCGTCTTATCTTTGAACTGCTGCATCAGGCCGGACCGCTAAGCCGCGTGGATATCGCCGAACGCATTGGCCTGAAACCACAGACGATTTCAGGCATCACGCGCGAACTCCTCAACCAGGGCCTGATACAGGAGGTGGGGAAATCCGTCGGGCAGCGCGGGCAGCCCCAGACCTACCTCGCCCCCAACCCGGAGGCAGGATATTCGCTGGGAATGCATGTGGACCGGGGGCACATTTCCATCGTGCTGGGGGATCTGCTGCTTAATGTCACAAAACGCATGGAATGGGACGGGGATACGACCGACCCTGTCCAGACGACGGCGGTTATGGCCGACCTGGTGGAGGCGGCGATCACCGCAGGCGGCATCCCCAAGAACCGGATCTGGGGCATCGGCCTGGTGCTGCCGACCCTGAATGCCGACACGTACGAGGCGGAAATGACGATGCCCGGATGGGACCTGTGGCGTGGTTTCGACGTTGCGGGCACCCTGGGGACACAGGTAGCGTTGCCGGTACTGCTTGAAAACGACGCGACCGCAGCAGCCGTGGGCGAACTGTTTTCCCATCCGGGCACGGCCCCGCGCAATGCCGTGCTGATCTATATAGGCTATGGCACCGGGGCGGGCATCGTCGTTGATGGCATGCCCATGAAGGGCGCACGCGGCAATGCCGGGGAACTCGGCCTGCTGCCTCTGCCCGCGCCATGCGCCGACACGGGGGGCGCGGGCGTGATTGACGACCAGCTCTCCCTCCACGCCATTGCGCGGCTGCTGCAACGCCCAAGCGAGGAACTGACCCCCGACATGCTGGGCACGTTGCATGCGCGGCGTGACAGCAACCTGATGCGATGGATGGAAACGGCGGCGCAGACGCTGCGCTTCCTCGTGGCGGTGGTGGAGACCGCGTTCGACCCGGAGACGATCTTCCTTGGCGGGGTGCTGCCGCCCTCCATGCTTTCGGCCCTGGTGGAACGTGCCTATCCGCTGCTCCCCTCGCTCAGCGCCGTGCGCGAACGCGACCTGCCCCGCCTGGTGGTGGCAAGCCTGCTGGCGGATGGCCCGGTGGTCGGGGGCATGACTCTGCCGATTTTCGTCAATACGCAACCCGATTTCCGGCACCTGTATATCCGCCAGGTCGGCAGTGACGAACGGCCCTTCGACCATCGCTGAGGGAGGGGCGTCACATGTGGTTTCGCCTCTCTGCCCCGCTGGAAACAAGCCCCGATGACGACACTTACGCTTAAGAACATCCGCAAGTCCTATGGTTCGGGGGAGATCATCAGGGGGGTGTCCCTGACGGTCGGGCATGGTGAATTCACCGTGTTCGTCGGTCCATCTGGCTGTGGCAAATCGACATTGCTGCGCATGATCGCCGGGCTGGAGGAAATCAGCGGGGGGGACCTGCTGATCGACGGGCAGCGCGTCAACGATGTCGGCCCGGCCGGGCGCGGGCTGGCGATGGTGTTCCAGTCCTATGCGCTCTATCCGCACATGACTGTCTACCAGAACATGGAATTCGCCCTGAAGCTTGCGAAAATACCCAGGGCGGAACGCCATGCAAGGATCGGGGCGGTGGCCCGGACACTCCAGCTTGAACCTTACCTTCAGCACAGGCCCGCGGCACTGTCGGGGGGACAGCGCCAGCGCGTGGCCATCGGGCGGGCGATCGTGCGCAACCCGCGCCTGTTCCTCTTTGACGAACCCCTTTCCAACCTTGACGCGGCCCTGCGGGAACGGATGCGCGTGGAACTGGCGACACTGCACCGTCGCCTGGGGGCCACAACAATCTATGTCACCCATGATCAGGTCGAGGCGATGACGCTGGCCGACCGGATTGTCGTCCTCAACAAGGGCGTGGTCGAACAGGTGGGCGCGCCGCTTGAACTTTATCATCATCCGCGCAACCTGTTCGTCGCACGTTTCATCGGCATGCCGCCGATGAACCTGCTGCCCGCGCATGTCCGTGGCGCGGATGCGCGGGGCATGCACCTGATTCTGCCTGATGGGGGGGAGGCGCGCGCATGTGTCACCACCAGCGACAGCCTGGATGGCACGGATGTCACGCTGGGTATCCGCCCCGAACATATCTGTCATATCCGTCCCGGCCCCGCAGGTGCTGACGCGGCGGGGGAGAATGTGCAGCATGGCAGGATCATGCTGGTCGAACATCTTGGCGCGCTGAGCCATGTGCATGTACGCCTTGCCACGGGGCATGACCTTATCATCCAGACCCATGATGGCGGCGGACTGTCACGCGATGCCCCCATCACGTTTTCCCTGTCGGCACAACATTGCCAGGTTTTTGATTCCCATGGCCGCGCCATGACACGCATGCCCCTGACGGCAGGCGCACATGCAGCAGGACACAAAACGTAGCAGCCTTTCTCCAATTCCCATCACCCAATTCCCATCACCCAATTCCCAGTCGAGAAACAGCGATGCAGCCATGCCACCGACGCGCCTTCCTGCTGAGCGGGACCAGCGCACTCCTGACCGCCTGCCATGCGACAGGCGGGAAATCTTCCTTTCCCGTCACGAAAGGGGAGAACGGAAACCTTGGGACATTGGTGGACCCGTTTATCGGAACGGGGGGACACGGACATACCTATCCCGGTGCCAGCGTGCCCTTCGGGATGGTGCAGGTCAGCCCGGACACGGACAATACGCGCTGGGACTCCGTCTCCGGCTATCATATCGACGACCCGACGATGCTGGGATTTTCGCACACACATCTCAGCGGGACAGGCGTGGGGGACATGCTGGATGTCCTGCTGCGTCCGGGGCAGGGCCGGGTGACGCTTGACCCCGGAAGCCTCATGCATCCGCAGGGCAGCTACCGCGCGCGCTTCCGCCACGAGGACGAACAGGCTGAACCCGGATATTACCGTGTGCGCTGGCCCGACGAAGGTATCGTGTCGGAACTGACGGCCACGGGACGGGCCGGCATGCAGCGCTATCACTTCGAAAGGGACGGGGAAGCGTTTGTCCTCCTCGACTTCACGCACGGTATCCGCACGGATAATAACCGCCCGACCAGGGTGCATGATGCGTCCCTGTGCTGGTCGGGCGCTCTGCTCAGCGGATCGCGCATGGTGTCTGAATGGGCGTCAGGACGTGAGATCTGCTTTGCGCTGGAGTTTTCCCCTGCCCCGCACCATGTCGCCTTCTTCGTCGATGACCAGCCCGCCGCCGATGGCACGACGACGGTTTCCGGCACGTCACTCAAGGCCGTATGCCATTTCGGCAGGGCACGTGACATCATCACCCGGACAGGTATTTCCAGCGTCGATGTGAACGGCGCGAAGCACAATCTTGCCACCGAAATCACGGACTGGGATTTTGATGGCGTGCGGGCGCGGGCACGGGCGGAATGGGAAAGTTACCTGCAACGGATCGGGATATCGGGGGCGACATCACACCAGCACCGCATCATGCGTACCGCGATGTATCATACCCTGCTGGGGCCGACACGGATCAATGACTGCGACGGTCGTTACCGGGGGCTGGACCGGCAGGTACATACCCTGCCGCCAGGACGGAAGGATGCCTATTCAACCTATTCCATATGGGACACCTATCGCGCCGAACATCCATTGCTGACGCTGCTGTGTCCTGAACGGGTGCCTGATATTGTCCAGAGCCTTGTCGAGATGATGAAGCAGTCGGGGGGACAGGTTCCGGTCTGGCCGCTGCAGGATGTCGATACGCAGTGCATGACCGGCTACCACGCCGCAAGCGTGGTGAGCGAAGCCGCGAACAAGGGGTTTGGGGGCATCGAATATGCCGCCGCATGGCGGGCGATACGCAGGCGCGCATTCGCCAGCACCGATGGCGGGATGGGTGAATATCGCCACAGGGGCTGGATACCGGCGGATCGGGTGGGGGAATCCACATCAAGGACCGTCGAATACAGTTTTGATGATTGGGCCGCCGCACAGCTTGCCACCCGCAATGGCGCACGCGCGGATGCACGTACCCTTTTGGCGCGGTGTCATTCCTATCGGAACCTTTATGATTCCCACACGGGTTTCATCCGCCCTCGCCTTGCCTCCGGCCGCTGGGCGGAACCGTTCAGCGCCAATGAAATGGGCCATTCAGGCCAATGGCGCGATTATACCGAAAGCAACCCATGGCAGGCGACCCTGCTGGCGCAGCATGACGTATATGGCATGATGGACATGATGGGGGGTGAAGGAAAATTCCTGTCCTTCCTCGACGGCATCTTCGCCGCCAACCCCGCGCTTCCACCTGACGCACCGCCGGATATCTCTGGCCAGATGGGACAATATGCACATGGGAACGAACCCAGCCATCATATTGCCTATCTGTACGCCTATGCCGGGCGACCGTGGCAGACACAGGACCGTGTGCGCATGATCCAGACGCAACTTTACGCGCCCCGGCCCGACGGCATGGCGGGCAACGAGGATGTCGGACAGATGAGCGCCTGGTTCATCCTGTCGGCGCTGGGCTTTTACCCGGTAGATCCGACAACGGGGATTTATGTTTTCGGAAGCCCGCTTTTCACATATATGCATTTACAAACCACCGGCCCGCGCGCCCTGGTCATCGAAGCGCCAGAGGCCAGTGATACGCGACGTTTCATACGCGGGGTTTCATGGAACGGGCAGCCATGGACGAAAAGCTGGATATCCCACCAGCAGCTTGCCAATGGCGGCGTACTGCATTTCGATATGGCCGATGAGCCGGATTACACATTCGGCAAGGAGCACAAGGACCGCCCACCCAGCCTGGGTCGCACATGAGCGCGAGAATTTTCACGAACTGTTTGAAACGAAATGCTTCATGGAAACTGATAAAATCATTCAGTTTTTTCATGAGAGAAAATTTTCAGAGATGTTTAAAAAACCTTTTCCAGAACTTTCATGATTCAGGCAGGTTGCCCGTCCCGCCTGTTACAGGATTCTTGAACAATTTTCGCCAGCACTACACTGAAACAATGGAAGTTTTTCTTAAATCATCGCATTTTCAAAATATTAAAGTGAAAATGACATTTCCCATCAATACAACACAGGGAAAGTTTTTGGGTGCCGCCTTTTTTCAAAAAGGCGGCGTCTTCT
>NZ_BANE01000126.1 GCF_000964405.1 Novacetimonas hansenii JCM 7643 | reverse complement strand
GCCTTTTTGAAAAAAGGCGGCACCCAAAAACTTTTCTTATTTTTATCAATGATCTGTTTTCAAACAATATTTAAGATTTTTGAAAATTCTCACCAAAAACTTCCTGATGATTTCAAGGCGCTTCCCGGAGCAACTGTTCAAACAGTCCTTTTAATCCTTACTCCAAAATAACATTCAAAAACTTCAGCGGCTGCTGAGGACTTTTCCTCCGCAAACACGCCCCCACCACCTTACATGCATGCCCCCGGCCACCCGACAGATACGCCAGGCGGGTAAGCCCTGTGCGCGCCCCCCTGTCACGAATCACGCCAAACCATTATGACCTGATGACGAGGGAGGAATACGAAATGACATTTCCGATCCGGCTGACGGTGCTGCTTGCCGCGACGGGGCTGCTGTCGGCCTGTGGCGGGGGAGCGGGCCCTTATAACATGGGGCTTAGCGGGCCTGACGGTCCCCCCATCGCCGACAATGACTGGAACCAGACACAGACGGGCATGGGGGGATATTACGGCCCCTATAATGATGGATTTGCGCCCGAGGGGCTGGATGGTGGGCCGCCGAACTACCTTGCCGATGAATATATGCCACTGCCCTAACCGACGGAGGGCAGAATCATTTGCGCGTTTCAGGGGCGGCGCGGGTGTCCATGAACTCCGCAATGCCTGCACGGATTGCACGTTCGAAGGCGGCGAGCGTCTCTTCGCCCACATAATGCTCCATGCCTTCGGCATCAATGCCCGCATTCTTCTCGCTGATGCCCAGCGCGCGCAGGAACGTCTCCACGATATGGTGGCGGGCCTGACTGTCAGCGGCCATCTTCTCCCCCGCCTCCGTCAGGAAAATGCCGCGATAGGGGCGACGCGTGACAAGGCCGTCCGCCTCCAGCCGGCACAGCATCTTGGCCACCGTTGGCTGCGACACACCCAGACGCTGTGCGATGTCTACCTGCCGCGCTTCCTGACCATCATGCAAAAGGTCAGCGATCAGTTCGACATAATCTTCCACCAGCGCGGTCTTGCGGGACTGACGCGCCTGCTCGAACCCGGCGGACTGCGTGCGGGGGTCGGGCATGGGGCCCGGTTTCCTGCGCGTCATGCTGTCTCCTGAAAATCGGGACCGGCGCACGACCGATGGATATGGCCCGATGGCCGTGGCGTATGCAGAAGCATTTCCCCCCTTGGTGTCCCATCCGATGCCATGGCTGCGTTCACGCGCTGAAGACGATCGTCTTGCGCCCATCGGGAATGATACGGCATTCCGTGAAATACCGCACCGCACGCGCCAGGACGCGGCGTTCGATGTCGCGCCCCTTGCGCACAAGGTCGTCAGGGCTGTCGGCATGGGAAATACGTTCCACATCCTGTTCGATGATCGGCCCTTCATCAAGGTCGCCCGTCACGAAATGCGCCGTCGCCCCGATCAGCTTGACCCCACGGGCAAAGGCCTGGTGATAGGGGCGCGCGCCCTTGAAGCCGGGCAGGAAGGAATGGTGGATATTGATGCACCGCCCCGCCAGTCGCGACACCAGCGAATCCGACAGGACCTGCATGTAACGCGCCAGCACCACCAGTTCCGCGCCCGTACCGGACACGATATCCCAAATCCGCGCCTCCTGCACCGGGCGTGTGGCCGCCGTGACGGGAAGGTAGTGAAAGGCGATGTCACCGAAATCAATGTCCGCATAGGTTTCGCGCGGGTGGTTGGCAATGATCGCAACCGGGTCGATCGACAGTTCACCGATACGCCAGCGATACAGCAGATCCACCAGACAGTGGTCAAAGCGCGAAACCATCAGCACCGTGCGCGTGGGCTGCGCACGTGCGCGCAGGGTCCAGTGCATCTCGAACTCCCGCGCCATGGTCGCCACGGCATCGCGCAACGTCGTCTCCGCCGCGGCATGCACGGGCATGCGGAATACCACGCGCATGAAGAAGGAACGGCTTTCCCACGCATCGAACTGCTGCGCCTCGGTAATGTCGCATCCCGCGCCAAACAGCGTCGAACTGATGGCCGCGACGATCCCGGGCCGGTTCATGCACCGCAGGGTAAGGATATAGACGGACATATCGGGCATGCGCGCCTCTACTTGCCGGTGGAAAGGTGGTCGGGGGTTGCGGGATAAAACCAGCATCCCGTCGCATCACGCACATCATCCTGCGTCAGGGGCACGGGGGCCAGGACATCATCGCCGGGGCGCCATCCCTCTGGCGTCATGACATCGCCATCGGCCGAACGCTGCAACGCGGCCAGCAGACGCAGCAATTCGTCCACCGAACGCCCCACCGACATCGGATACCATATGATCGCACGCACAATGCCCGTGGGGTCGATGAAATAGGTCGCGCGCACTGTCGCACTGTCATGCGCGTCAGCCGCCAGCATGCCATAGGCCTGCCCGACCGCCATCGACGGGTCCTCCACCACGGGGAAGGGAATCTCCACCCCGAAACGGGTACGAATCGCCTCCAGCCATGCAAGGTGGGAATACAGGCTGTCCACCGAAAGGCCGAGCAACGCGCACTCCATCGCCTCGAAGCGGGCATATTCACGCGTCAACGCCAGGAATTCACTGGTGCAGACCGGGGTGAAATCCGCCGGGTGGGAGAAGAAAAGCAGCCATTTCCCGCGGAAATCACTCAGCCGCACCTCTCCTTGAGAGGTACGGGCCTGAAAATCCGGGGCCGGGTCGCCGATACGCAACGGATGCTGTGCCGTGGCGTTGGAAATGGGAGAGGTCTTGCCGTCATTCATTGTCTGCCCCTTTTGCACCTGTCGCATCTTGACGCAAGATGCCCGACAACATACATTTATTATGTAATTTATAAACTATTGTGAAGACAACGCCATGTCAGATTTAGCCCTCGCCGCTGCGGACCGTCAGGTCGTTACAGCCCTGAGATCTGATAAGGTACCGTTTATAAAGACTTTTTTTGATAATACGACCTTTACCGCCACACATGTCGTCCATGATCCCGCCACCCGTGAGGCCGCGGTGATCGACAGTGTGATGGAATATGACCCCGCCGCCGGACGCACCGCCCATCACCATGCGCAGGACGTGGTGGATTACATCCGTGCAAACGATCTGGACCTGCAATGGCTGCTGGAAACACATGTCCATGCAGACCACCTGTCGGCCGCGCCATGGATACAAGAACAGCTTGGCGGGCAGCTTGCGATCGGGGCGGATATCATCCGGGTACAGGACATATTCGGCAAACTGTTCAACGCCGGAACACGTTTCGCGCGCGATGGGTCACAGTTCGACCGCCTGTTCCATGATGGGCAGACGTTCATGCTTGGCTCCATCCCCGCCATTGCACTGCATGTGCCGGGCCATACGCCGGCGGACATGGCGTATGTGATCGGGGATGCCGCCTTTATCGGCGATACGCTGTTCATGCCTGATTATGGCACCGCGCGCGCGGATTTCCCCGGCGGGGATGCGCGGATGCTGTATCGTTCCATCCGTCGCCTGCTGCGCCTGCCGGAACGGACGCGGCTGTTCCTGTGCCATGATTACAAGGCACCGGGGCGCGACACGTTCGCATGGGAAACGACGGTGGGGGCGGAACGCGCCCACAATGTCCACGTTCACGAAGGCGTGAGCGAGGAGGCGTTCGTCAGCATGCGCACCGGGCGTGACGCGACGTTGTCGATGCCTAACCTGCTGATGCCCTCGGTCCAGGTGAACATGCGCGGCGGCCACCTGCCGGAGGCAGAGGAAAACGGCACGCGTTATATCAAGATCCCGATTGACCGCGTGTGACCACCCGCCCATTGCTGCGGCATCACAAGACCCACATAACAAGACCACGGCACGATCAAACCTGATTGTTTTCGAGGAGTTAGCCATAATGAACGACACCCCAGCCCCCACGGCCCCCGCCCTGGTCAGCAGCGCGCGCGGGCTGACCTATGACATCGCCATCATCGGCGGCGGGGCCGCGGGTCTTTCCACCGCCGCCAGCATCCTCAAGCGCAAGCCGGGCATCACCGTCGCCATCGTGGAACCGTCGGGTTCGCATTTCTACCAACCGGGCTGGACGCTGGTGGGCGGTGGCGTGTTCAAACAGTCCCAGACACGCCGGTCGGAAAAGAAGCTGATCCCGGCGGGCGCGGACTGGGTCCAGGCCGCCGCCAGCGGTTTTGACCCTGATGGACGTATCGTCCACCTGTCGAACGGGTCATCGCTGCGCTACAGCATCCTGATCGTCGCCACCGGCATCATGCTGGACTGGGATGCGATCGAGGGCCTGCCCGAAGCACTCGGCCGCAATGGCGTGACCTCCAACTACCGCTATGACCTTGCCCCCTATACGTGGCAGATGGTCCAGACGCTGGGACGTGGCAATGCGGTGTTCACGCAGCCCCCAATGCCCATCAAATGCGCGGGCGCCCCGCAAAAGGCGATGTATCTGGCATGCGATGCGTGGCGCAAACGCGGGATTGCGGACAATATCAACGTCTCTTTCCATACCGCGACACCCGGCCTGTTCGGGGTAAAGGATTATGTCCCCGCGCTGATGGAATATATCGAGCGGTATCGCATTGACCTCCAACTGAAATCCAACCTTGTCGCCGTTGATGGGCCACGGCAGGTCGCCACCTTCTCCAACGTCGGCGCGGATGGCGTCACGACAAAGAGCGAAGTCGAATTCGCGATGCTGCACGCTGTCCCGCCGCAGCGCGCACCAGACGTGATCCGCAACAGCCCGCTTGCCGGGGCGGACGGTTTTGTTGCGGTGGACCCCGCCACCCTGCGCCACGTCAAGTATGATGACATATTCGCACTTGGCGATGTGGCCGGGACCTCCAACGCCAAGACGGCCGCCGCCGTGCGCAAGCAGGCCCCCATCGTCGCGGTCAACGCGCTCGCCGCGCTGGAGGGTCGGCCCATGGTCGCAGATTATGACGGCTATGGCGCATGCCCGCTGACGGTGGAGCGCGGGAAGATCGTACTGGCGGAGTTCGCATATGGCGGCAAGCTGGCGCCAAGCCTGCCGAAATGGGTGCTTGATGGCCGTCGGCCGACCCATCTGGCCTGGCTGCTGAAGGAATATGTCATGCCGCTGCTGTACTGGGATGGAATGCTCAAGGGGCGTGAACTGATGGTCGAACCCCGCCCGCTATGTGGCAAGAGCTGAGAGAGACCATTTCAAAACAGCCCATTAATCAGAAAGAATAGAAGTGTCGGGATGTTGCCTTCCTATAAAGAAGCAACACCCGTCACAGCTTTAAAATTTTCATTCCAATGGATTATTTAACCTGTCCATCCGGGCAGGACGCAAAAACCGATGATCCGAATGACAGACGTTTTTGCGGAAAAAGCTGTTCCCACGCGGCGCCCTGAACACGTCGGATCCGTCACCCCGCCGAAACCACAAAGGTTTTTGCAAATAACTCCCCAAAAAAACCTTTGTGAAATCATCGCTTTTTCAGAATGTTGAAGCAACCTCTGAAAGTGCCCATTCCCATATCCATGGGCTGCTTTCAGAGATTGTTTGAAAACAAATCATTGATAAAAAACAGGAAAAGTTTTTGG